>NZ_JAJCHK010000024.1:0-89211 GCF_020554465.1 Enterocloster sp. 210928-DFI.2.20 | reverse complement strand
TGGATTGTGAATATGTAAATGTTTTTATAAGCAATGGGTTAATTAAATCCGTATTATACACATTAATTACGAAAAATTCAGGCCTGCAAGGGCCTTTTATTATAGATAAATATGCAAATCAAGGAGGAAAAAAGTATGGATGTAAGTACAATAATGCAGTACGTATCGTATCTATTGATTGCCATTGGGCTAATGGCATTCCTAGTGTCAGCCATCACACAGGTTATTAAATCCTGGCCAGGACTGGACAAGCTACCTACACAGGCGGTAGTCATTGTGTTATCTTTGATACTTTGCCCAGCTGTCTTTATCGCACTGATGGCGTGGCTTCACCACCCTATTGACTGGTATACCGTATTTGCTTGTATAATTGCAGCCTTTATCGTAGCATTGGTGGCATTAGACGGATGGGAACGAGTGGCAGAGATATGGAAACGGACAAAACCACCCAAAACAACAGAATAATGACTTGTAAAAGATGAAGGAGGAAAGAAGTTATGGCAAAAACAACAATCAAGCATGCAGCAAAACTCCCCGGCAATGGAGGATATGTGGATGCAGGGCCTGATCTGGGAGCAAAGCAGCCAACCCCTTATCTGTATGATGCCCCTTCAAATGTTCCACATCCAGAAATACACGACAGTGGCATAGGTGGCCCCAGTGATATGGATGACCGTGAGGAATAAGATAGTAGCAAGGCCTTGGATGACTCCCAGGTCTTTGAGATTGGAGGTAAATACCATGAGTAAAACGGCAGCAGGATTAATCCAGCATTGTAAGGACAAGCTGGGCACCCCTTACGTCTACGGAACCAAGGGAGAGGTCCTGACACAGACCATCCTGGATCACCTGGCTCGGGAGAATCCAGGCACATATACATCCACCTACAAGGCCAAGGCCGTCAAGTACATAGGCCAGCACTGCACGGACTGCTCTGGCCTCATCAGCTGGTACACCGGGCGCATCCGCGGCAGCTACAACTATCACGACACGGCCGTGGAGCGGGTAGGAATCGACCACCTGGACGAGTCCATGATTGGCTGGGCGCTGTGGAAGCCGGGCCACATCGGGGTGTATATCGGGGATGGCTGGTGTATTGAGGCTAAGGGTATCAACTACGGGACCATTAAGAGCCGAGTGTCAGCCACACCTTGGCAGAAGGCCCTTAGGCTCTGCGACATCGACTACACCCCGGTCCCGGTGACATATACCCAGGGCTTCCAGCCGGCGGCAGACGGGCAGCGCTGGTGGTACCAGTTTGCAGACGGCAGCTATGCGGACAATGGCTGGTACTGGCTCCAGGAGATGGAGCGGAGGACATGGGGATGGTATCTGTTCGATTCCGAGGGCTACATGCTGACCGGCTACCAGACGGATGCAGCTGGGGACGCATTTTTGTTGTGTCCGGTTACAGGTAGCAATGAGGGCAAGTGCATGATTACAGATGCAAGAGGTGCGCTCCGGATTGCAGAGAAGTACGACATGGTCAACCATCGGTATGTGTTTAATTGGTAGGAAATAATAGATATTTAGACATCCGTCCGATTACCCCTTAGAAAGGACGATGGATGAATAGTTTTATTGGATGGATTGGTGGAAAGAGGCTATTACGCAAGGAGATTCTAGGATGTTTCCCGGAGGATATCGGACGTTACATCGAGGTATTTGGAGGGGCTGGCTGGGTGCTCTTTGCAAAAGAGAAGCAAGCAGGTCAGCTGGAAGTGTACAATGACCGGGATGGGAATTTAGTCAATCTGTATCGCTGCATTAAATATCATTGCAGTGCCCTGCAGGAGGAGTTGCAGTGGCTTTTATCCTCTCGCGAACAATTTTATGATTATAAAGCGCAGATGGATATGAGGGGATTGACAGATATTCAAAAAGCTGCCCGTTTTTTTTATTTGATAAAAATAAGCTTCGGGAGCGATTACCGCACATTTGCAACTTCATCTAAAAGCATAGAGAATGCGATGGATTATCTGGGGAAAGTCCAAAGGAGGCTTCAGGGTGTGGTGATAGAGAACAAGGATTTTGAGAATCTGATAAGTGTCTATGACCGGAAGGATGCTCTGTTTTATCTGGATCCTCCTTATGTAGGGACAGAACGATATTATAGTGCTGCCTTTAGTATGAAAGATCATGAGCGTCTTGCAGATGTCTTAAAACATATCAAAGGAAAGTTTGTTCTTTCCTATAATAATGTAGCATGGATACATGAATTGTATTCTCAATATCCTTGTAAAGAAGTGACGCGTAACACTACATTGGCTGGAAATGCAAGCAATCGCGAGAGATACAAGGAAGTAATCATAACGAATTTCTGAAAAATATAACGATATTCGTTATAATATAACAAAACAGAAAAAAGACCTGTCGAAAGCGGTAAAATCATCCGTAAGGGGTGATTGGATGGTCAGAATTCATTTATCAAGGCTTCTTGGAGAGAAACGCTGGAGTCAGGCAAAATTAGCGAGAGTGACAGGAATCAGGGCGTCAACAATCAATGACATATACAATGAATTTGCTGAACGCGTCAGCCTGAATCATCTTGACCGAATTTGTAAGGCATTGAATTGTGATATTTCAGATATACTGGAATACATACCGGATGAGCCATGATAATGAAGAGGTAAAAGGGCGTTTGATAGGAAATAAAATACCTTTCAAATGCCCTTTTATTTTTTGCTAATTTACAGAAAGTGGTTGATTTTTGCAATTTATGCGAAAAGCTTTTGGGTTTTTCGCGAAAAGCTACAGTGGTGGAGCTTAAGGACATTGTGAAGCAGGGTGTGAAGGAAAAGTTTGCGGATTTAAGGAAAATGGGAATCAGAACCATTATGATTACCGGCGATAATCCGCTGACCGCTGCCTCCATTGCGGCTGAGGCCGGTGTGGACGATTTTCTGGCAGAGGCAACCCCGGAGGCCAAATTAGACATGATACGGGATTACCAGGCCAGGGGCCATCTGGTAGCCATGACCGGCGACGGTACCAATGATGCCCCGGCCCTGGCCCAGGCAGATGTGGCGGTGGCCATGAATACAGGCACACAGGCAGCCAAGGAAGCCGGAAACATGGTGGACCTGGATTCATCCCCCACCAAGTTGATTGAGATAGTGAAGATAGGCAAGCAGCTTCTCATGACAAGGGGATCCCTGACCACCTTCAGCATTGCCAATGACGTTGCCAAGTATTTTGCTATCATCCCGGCACTGTTTATGGGATTGTATCCGGGACTGTCAGCCCTCAATATAATGGGGCTTCACAGTGCAAACAGCGCCGTGTTCTCGGCTATCATATATAACGCCCTGATTATTGTGGCCCTGATTCCCCTGGCTCTTAAGGGAGTCAGGTACAGGGAAGTCTCTGCGGCCCGGATGCTGTCCGGGAATCTCCTGGTCTATGGACTGGGGGGAATCATCATTCCGTTCATAGCAATCAAGGCAATCGACGTGCTGATCACGGCCGCAGGGCTGGTGGTGTGATGTGTGAAGGAAGCAGATGCAGACAGCAGAATCAGTCAAAGTTAGGAGAATGTTTATGAAAACAGTAAAATCAGTATTGCCAAAAATGGCAGGTTTTTTCCTGGTCATGTTAATCATAACAAGCGTCATTTACCCGGCGGTCATCACGGCTGCGGCCAATGTGGCATTTGGCCATGAGGCCAACGGATCGGTGATTGTGGGCAAGGACGGCACTAAATATGGAAGCGCCCTTCTGGCCCAGGAGTTTACCGGAAACCAGTATCTTTGGGGCAGAGTCATGAATGTGGATACAGGGACATTTACAGACGAAAACGGAGAGCCTCTGGCATATGCAGGTGCCTCCAACAAGACACCGGCAGGCAGTGAGCTTGAAGCCATGATAGCTGAGCGGGTGGAGAAAATCAGGGCAGCCCATCCGGAAAAGGGAGAGGAGCCCATTCCTGTGGACCTTGTAACCTGCTCAGGCAGCGGACTGGACCCGGAAATTTCTCCCGCGGCAGCCGGCTACCAGGCAGAGCGGATTGCCAGGGAACGGAATATGGCGGTGGAGGATGTGGAGGCCGTCATCAGCAGGTATACCACGGGCAGGTTCCTGGGAATGTTCGGAGAACCCAGGGTGAATGTGCTGAAAGTGAATCTGGCTCTGGATGGACTGATTTAAACATGATTTGCTTATGGTGTATAGAGTTGCCGTGCATTGCGGCAGCTCTACAGCTGTTTTAGAGAACGGAGCAATAGAAAGGAGAAATGGCTTATGGACGGGCAGCGGGATGAGAGACCGGACCCTGAGCTGCTTTTAAAGCAGAATTTCCCCAGGGAAAGTGACAAGGGAAGGGGACGGCTTAAAATATTCTTCGGATACGCGGCCGGAGTAGGCAAGACATACGCCATGCTGGAGGCTGCCCGGCAGGAAAAGGCAGCGGGACGGGATGTGGTGGCCGGATACATAGAGCCCCATGACAGGCCGGATACAATGGAGCTGCTGGCCGGAATGGAGCTGCTGACCCCAATGGCGGTAACGTATAAGGGAATCATCCTGAAGGAATTTGACCTGGATGCGGCCCTTATGAGAAGGCCGGATTTGATTCTGGTGGATGAGCTGGCCCATACCAATGCCCAGGGCTGCCGTCACAAAAAGCGCTACCAGGATGTGATTGAGCTGCTGGACGCCGGAATCAACGTGTACACCACGGTCAATGTGCAGCACCTGGAGAGCCTTCATGACATCGTGGCATCCATTACCCATGTGCGGGTATATGAACGAATCCCGGACGATATCTTTGATGATGCCGGACAGGTGGAGCTGGTGGACATTGCGCCGGAGGAACTGAGACAGCGCCTGGAGGAAGGGAAGATTTACCACAAAGACCAGGCGGACAAGGCGTCTGTCCGCTTTTTTACAGTGGAAAACCTGTCTGCCCTGCGTGAAATAGCCTTAAGGCGGACAGCGGACCGGGTCAACCGGGAGGTGGTCAGGGAGCGGGATGCGGCGGGCAAGGATTATTACACCGGTGAGCACGTGCTGGTCTGCCTGTCCCCCTCCCCCACCAATGCAAGGGTAATCAGGACTGCGGCCAGGATGGCAGGGGCGTTTCACGCGGATTTTACAGCGGTTCTGGTGGAAACAGCGGATATGAAAAGGGAACATGCAAAAATCAGCAGGAGCATGGAGGCCAATATTAATCTGGCCAAGCAGTTCAGGGCCAATGTGATTACCCTTTACGGGGATGATATTGTACAGCAGATTGCGGGCTATGCCAGAAGGAACGGCATTTCCAAGATTGTCATAGGCAGGACGGTGAGGAAACGCAGTTTCCTCCACTTGAAGCCCACCATAATTGACCGTCTCATCAAGGCCGTACCCAACATGGATGTATACGTGATACCGGATGCCGCGGCCAGGGAGAACGGAAAGATTAAAAAGCCGGAAAACGGACGGAAATACAGCATGGATATCTTAAAGACAGGCCTTATCATGGCGGGATGTACCTTTCTTTCCATGGTACTGGACCACTACAAGCTGGGCATCATCAATGTGGCCATGATTTACATGATGGGGACCATGCTGGCAGCTTATGTCACCAGGGCCGGTACCTATGGTCTTCTGGCTTCCGTGGCATCGGTGCTGCTGTTCAACTTCTTTTTCACGGCGCCGCGCTACACCTTTCAGGCAGACGGCAGTATTTATCCTTTTACCTTTGCGGCCATGCTTGTCTGTGCCCTGATTACCAGCTCCATGGCGGCCAGGCTTAAGCGGGAAGCAGAGAAAAGTGAGGCTGAATCGGGGTATATGCAGATTCTGTTTGGTATCAACCGGAATCTGAGAAAGGGAACCACCCGTGAAGAGATACTGGATATATGCGGAAGGCTGGTACAGAGCTTATTAAAACGCAACATTGTTATATACGATATGCTGGACGGGAAAATGAACCGGATGAAGATATATCCGGCCTCGGAAAGAGAGGACGCGTCCTGCCTTACCTCCCTGTTTAAGAACCCGGACGAGATGGCTGTGGCGGCCTGGGTCTATAAAAACCATCATAAGGCCGGAGCCACCACAGATACACTGCCGGGAGCCAGGGCCAGATATACGCCCGTATATAAGGACGATACGGTCTATGCGGTCATTGGTGTGGAGATGAAAGGGGGAGACATCATTAAGCCCAATGACAAGAATGTCTTAAATATCATTGCCGAGGAGACTTCCTACCGGTTAAAGGATATGAGCGGGCCGCGTATTTGCAGATAATTTATACAATACCGTGAACCATGGATAGAATCTTTACGCTATCTGGTAGTATCCTTTAAGCAGGAAGAGAGGGAATTGCCATGACAGCTAAAATGATATTTAAGTTAAAGAGTCCCGTGGGACAGAAGATAGATAATTTGTGTGAACGCTTTCCGCTGATTTCCAGCGTAATTGTGCAGCTGGCCGCGGCCATATTTATGGTAGGGGTGGTGACCTCTGTGGGACTGATAGGGGGGACCGTCATATGGCTGTTTTATAAGGCATTCGGAGTCATGTAGGCATGGCGGAGGGACCGGTTTGATTTGACATGGCCGGTATTCATGGTATAGTATTTAGTATAAAGAGGGGGATAAAGATATCTTTATAGAATCTTTATGCCCCCTTAATACATTTTCTCTAGTTTCTTTATATGGTTCTCTTTTACAATAGAATTGGGAACATATAAATGAAAGGAGGAGATCGTATGTTATTCCATAAAAATAAATGTATCGTAATCGCGGGCTGCGGACCGTTGGGGGCTGCGCTGGCAAAGTCATTATATAAGAAAGGTCATAAAGTTGTGGTGCTGGATAAGGACAGGGAAAGCTTCCGTTACCTGCCGGAGGAGTTCAGGGGGTATGAGATGGAAGGGGACCCAACGGATCCCCAGGTCTTAAAGGCAGCCGGGATTGAGGATGCAGGTCTGTTTATCGCATCCACCCAGGATGACAATACCAATCTCCTGCTGGCTCAGATTGCCAGCCGTATTTTCCATGTGAGCCAGGTCTATGCCCGTCTGGATGACACCGGAAGGCACCAGCTGGTTACGGATCTGCCTGTTAAACCCATCAGTCTCTATGATTTGTCAGCGGATGATTATGGACGTCTGGCAGAGACAGTGAGCAGGGAGGTGGCTGTGTGAGCATGAAGATAGCAGTGGCGCTGGGGGGAGAATATGCGGATTTTCTCATCGGCCTTCTGATGGAGAAAAAATATAAGGTAACTGTGATCGATCCGGACAAAGCATTCTGTGAGCATCTCTGCGCCTCCTACAATGTGAACGCGGTTCTGGGAGATCCCTGCAGGCAGTTTATTCTGGAGGAAGCAGGTATCCGCAATTATGATGTTATCCTGGCCCTGGGCCGGGAGGACACGGATAATTTTGAGATATGCCAGATGGGCAGGAAGGTCCTGGGAATCAAACGGTCCGTCTGCCTGGTGCACAACCCCAGGAACGCGGCTCTGTTTGAGGAGCTGGGAGTGGACAGGGCAGTGAACCTGCCCATGATCCTTGCCCAGGCCATTTTAGGGCAAAAGCAGGAAGAGGGAGAGTAAAAGGAGTTATGTTATATAGTTGGGACTGGGTTCTGGACTTTGTAAAGGCATGTGCAAAAATGGCTGTCATATGGGTGATTTCCACCATACTGGCCATTGTGCTGGACAGCTGCGGGATCAGGGCGGAGAACCTGCTTTTAGTATATCTGCTGGGGGTGCTCATCAGCATACTGGCTACCAGCAGCCTGGCCTGGGCCCTGTGCGCGGCCATTGTCTTTACCTTTACGTTCAACTATCTCTTTACGGAGCCAAAGCTTACGTTCCATATGGATGATGTGAACTACGTGGTATCCTCCATTGTCTTTGTGGCGGCTGCCTCTATTGTGGCCACCCTGGTGGTGAAGCTGCAGAAGCAGATGCAGATTGCCAACAAAAAGAGAGAGATTACGGCCAGGATGAATGAGATAGGAAGCGGATTCCTGAATCTGTCCGGTTACCAGCAGATTAAGGAGTACAGCGAAGAAAGCCTGTCCAATCTGACCGGAAAGCCGGTGAGCGTCCTGTTGAAGGAGGACGAGAAAAAGGAATTTCCCAATTACATGGCGGAATGGTGCTACAGGCAGTCCATTCCCTGCGGTCATGGAGAATGCCAGTTTCCGGATGACAATGGGCTGTACGTGCCTATCCGCAACCGGGAAAAGACCTACGGTGTGATTATATTTGACTGTGAGGGCTGGACCTTAAGCGAAGAGGAAAAGATATATGTGGACACGGTCATTTCCCAGCTGACCCTGGTTATTGAGAGGGAGCTGCTCAGCCGGGAGAAGGAAAATACCAGGATTCAGGTAGAGCGGGAACGGTTAAAGAGCACCCTTTTAAGGAGCATATCCCACGACCTGCGCACGCCTCTTACAGGAATTACCGGCAGTGCGGGATTTCTTCTGGACAATCTGGGCATCATGGATGAAGCTACGATTAAGAGCATGCTGAAGGATATATGCTCGGATTCCGAATGGCTCAGCACCATGGTGGAAAACCTGCTGAACCTGACGCGAATCCAGGAGGGCCGTCTGGATATCAATAAAAAGAAGGAAGTGGTGGACGACCTTGTGGCCTCCGCTGTCCGGCTGGTTTCCAACCGGGTGGGGAACCATACACTTAAGATGGAGACGCCGGAGGACATACTTCTGGTATCTGTGGACGGGAGACTGTTCATCCAGGTTCTGGTCAATCTTCTGGACAATGCGTTCCGCCATTCCGGGACCGGCACCACGGTGACCCTCAGGGTAAAACAGGATGGAAATTGCCTGAAGTTTGTGGTTTCAGATAATGGAATAGGGATTCCCAATGATAAGATAGATAAGATTTTCGATAATTTCTTTACCACTGCTTATGAGAACGGGGATAAGCAGCGGGGCGTGGGCCTGGGGCTTACCATATGCAAGGCCATGGTGGAGGCCCAGGGCGGCACCATCAGGGCCTTCAACAGCCCCCAGGGGGGAGCTGTATTTGAAGTATCAATGCCAATGGAGGACAGGAAGGATGAATGAGACAACGATCCTTGTCATTGAGGATGACAAGAGCATACAGAATTTTATGAAGATATCCCTGAAGACAAGGGGTTACGCTTATATATTGGCTGATAACGGACTGTCCGGCATATCCCTCTTTTACGCGGATCATCCGGACCTGATTCTGCTGGATTTGGGACTGCCGGATATCGACGGCATGGAGGTGCTGCGCCAGATCCGCCAGAAGTCCGATGTGCCTATTATCGTGGTTTCCGCCAGGGGACAGGAGCGGGAGAAAATAAGCGCCCTGGACCAGGGAGCGGACGACTACGTGACTAAGCCCTTCAGCGCCGAGGAGCTGCTGGCCAGAATCCGCGTGGGGCTGCGCCATAAGAGCTCCACGGTGAACCACCAGGAGCAGGAGTTCTGTCTGGACTATTTCCGGCTGGATTTTGAAAAGCGTAAACTGTATGTCCATGACCAGGAAGTACATCTGACTCCCCTGGAATATAAGATGATGGTCCTTCTGGTGAATAACAGCGGCAAGGTGCTGACCCATCATTATATCCAGCAGGAGGTGTGGGGATATGACACCACGGATGATTACCAGTCCCTGCGGGTGTTCATGGCAAATATACGGAGAAAGATTGAGGATAACACGGCCAATCCCAGGTTCATACTCACAGAGGTGGGCGTGGGGTACAGGTTTGTGGATGAATAGAAGGAACCCAAGGGTGCAGCAGTTCAGATACGTTCCAGGATATACCGGGAAGCAGGCGTCAAAAGAGGCAGGCGGACCGGTATTTTTTTGAATATTTTTTCTGGAAGTAAAATAGTCTTGAAAAAATCCCCTAAACTGATTAAACTGATACCATGAGAATATTATATGAAAAAACGCTGGACGGGGTATGCCTCCAGCGTTGTTATGGTTTGGACAAAATTCTGGAGATACCGGGGACGGTTGATGGCATGCCTGTGACCGAGTTTGCAGGCTACCTTTTTTCGGATACAGTGCGCAGGCGGGAACCGCCGCCCTGTGAATATCTGGGGGAGCCGGAGCTTTGCGGCAGCCGGGTGGAGGAAATCATACTGCCTGATACAATCAGGAAGGTGGGAGCCTATGGTTTCTATAACTGCAGCGGCCTGAAGCGGCTCTCATGCAGCAGCGCCGTGGAGGACTGGGGAGCCGGGGTATTTACCGGCTGTACAGGTCTCAGGTGCCTGGATATCCGCGTTGCGGAGGGCAGGAAGTCCTGTTTTAAGGATATCCTGTCGGAGCTTCACCAGACCCTGTCCGTAAATTACAGGTCCGGTTCGGGGACGCTCCTGGCAAAGCTTATATTTCCGGAATTTTTTGAGGAGTCCGTGGAGAACACACCGGCCCGCATCATCATGAGGGAAATGCACGGCTGCGGCCATATGTACCGGTACTGTTTTGACGGAGGGGATTTCCGTTTTGATGAATATGACAGGCTGTTTCCACATGTAAAGGTCCAGGAAAAGCCGGAGCTGGCAGTGCGTCTGGCCCTGTACCGCCTGTACTGGCCCTGCGGTTTAAGGGAAAGTGCAGAGGATGAGTACTGGGATTATGTAAGGACTCATGCCGGTGAAGGCGCAAAGGGGCTGATAGAGCGGGGAGAGCGGGATATCCTGGGCTTTATGGTCCGGTCGGCCCGGCTGGGAGAGGATGAGATTAAGAAGATGATAGAAGCCGCTGCCGGGTCCGGTGATGCCCAATCCTCCGCGCTTTTGCTGGATGTGAAGCACAGACGCCTCAGCCCGGCAGGAAGAAACGGACAGGGGGAGGAAGCGAAGCGCTGCGGGCGGAAGCGGACATTTGAATTATAGATGGCGGAACCGTCATAACTTAAGTCAGTAAAGCATCAGATTATATAAATAAAATATACCAGGAGGAAAATAATGGCTAAGAAGACAAAAGGACAGGAATTACAGGAGCAGCTTACATGGGCGTTCCCTCATATTGGAAAGGATAAACCGGAGCAGGCGGAAAAGGCGTTTAAATACTGCGAGGGCTATAAGGAATTTCTGGATGTGGGAAAGACCGAGCGGGAGTGTGTGAAGGAAGCGGTAAAGATGCTTAAAAAGGCAGGCTATAAGCCCTTTGACTCAGGGGAATCCTATGAGCCGGGAGATAAGGTGTATTATGTGAACCGGGGCAAATCGCTGATTGCCACCACCTTTGGAAAGAAGCCCCTGGACCAGGGCCTGAGAATCAACGGAGCCCATATTGATTCCCCCAGGCTGGACTTAAAGCCCAATCCCCTGTACGAGAAGGAGGATATAGCATTTTTCAAAACCCATTATTACGGCGGAATCCGCAAATACCAGTGGGGGACCATTCCCCTGGCCATGCACGGCGTGGTGGTGAAGAAAAACGGAGAGACGGTGGAGGTTTCCATTGGAGAGGATGAGAAGGAGCCGGTATTCTGCGTGACAGACCTGCTTCCCCACCTGGCTGCCAGGCAGAACGAGCGTCCCTTAAAGGACGGGTTAAAGGGCGAGGAGCTGAATATTGTGGTTGGATCCCTCCCCTTCCAGGATGAGGAGGTAAAAGAGCCTGTAAAGCTGATGGCCTTAAGTCTTTTAAATGAAAAGTACGGAATTACGGAAAAAGACTTTTTCCGCGCTGAAATTGAAATGGTACCCGCTGTAAAGGCCAGGGACGTTGGCTTTGACACCAGCATGATAGGCGCTTACGGACAGGATGACAGGGTTTGCGCTTATACGGCTCTGACGGCTGAGATAGACGCAAAGAAGCCTGCCCACACAACCGTGACCATTCTGGCTGACAAAGAAGAGATCGGATCCACCGGCAACACGGGTCTGAATTCGGATTTTGTGCTTCATTACATAGAAGATTTGGCGGAACAGGCAGGTGTCAGCCCCAGGGAAGTATTGAGAAAATCCCTGTGCCTTTCTTCGGATGTGAATGCTGCGTTCGACCCCAACTTCCCGGATGTGTACGAGGGACGCAACACAAGCTATATCAACAAAGGCTGTGTGCTGACAAAGTATACGGGAGCCAGGGGAAAGTCCGGCTCCAACGACGCCAGCGCCGAGACCATGGCAAAGGTCATTGCCATTATGGAGGAGGAAGGCGTGTATTGGCAGGCCGGTGAGCTGGGAGCCGTGGATGTGGGCGGCGGCGGTACCATTGCCCAGTTTGTGGCGCACATGGATGTGGATACTGTGGATTTGGGCGTGCCCATCCTGTCCATGCATTCTCCTTTTGAGCTGGCTTCCAAGCTGGATGTCTATCATACGTATAAGGCGTTTAAGGCATTCTACAAATAGTCTGCGGACCGTTGCTTAAATTTTCATGAAATTGGTGGAAAGTCTTTTTTTTCACGGACAGGTATGATATAACTATGTACAGCGCACGCTATTTGGGGATGAATGGAAAAATAAGGATAATTCAAGGTCCTGCGTGTGAAATCAGGATAGAAAAGGGATATGTAAAATGAAAAAATTAGCACTCATATGTTTATGCGGACTGGCTGCAGCTTCCATCATGACAGGCTGCGGGGCCAGCCAGACGGAAGGAAAGGAGAATCTGGGCACGGTAGAGCTGTCAGAGTATAAGGGCGTAAAGGTAAATGTACCGGCTGTCATGGTAACAGATGCCGAGGTGGAGTCAAAAATCAACCAGGTACTCAGCCAGAATCCTAAAATTGAGGAAGTGGACAGGCCTGCCGCAGAAGGCGATATTGTCAACATTGATTATGTAGGAAAACAGGACGGTGTGGAATTTGCAGGCGGCACCGGCGAAGGACAGGACCTGACCCTGGGATCCGGCAGGATGATCGATGGATTTGAGGACGGACTGATTGGCACAAAGAAGGGCGATAAGAAGGAACTGAACCTGACGTTCCCTGAGGACTACAGCGAGAAAGCCCTGGCAGGACAGGACGTTGTATTTGAGGTGACTGTGAATGCTGTAAAGGAAAAGCAGTCTGCTGTACTGGATGACGCGTTTGTACAGAGTGTTTCTGATTTTAAGACAGTGGATGAGTACAGGGCCAGTGTTAAGGAAGACCTTTTAAAGCAGAAGCAGCAGTCTGCCGACCTTCAGATCCAGCAGTATGTACTTAAGAATGTGGTTGAGAACTCCAAGTTCAAGCTGAACAAGAACACCCTTTCCAGACGTTATAATGACCGCATCAAGCAGTATGAAGAGCAGGCTAAGATGTACGGCACCAACCTGTCCGGCATGGCTAAGGCCAATGGCATGGATGTGCCCGGATTACAGGAAGCTGTTTACGCGTCAGTGAAGGATGATGTGAAGAACCAGCTGGTTATCCTTAAGGTTGCCGAGCTGGAGGGCATAACCCTGGAGGATGCTGACCGCCAGGCATTTGCGGAGATGAACGGCCAGACTCTTGAGGCCGCAGTGGAATATTTCGGCCAGGAGACCCTGGATGAAATGGCCCTGAACCAGAAGGTTATGAAGTTCATGGCGGACAACGCAGTCAACGAGGCCCAGGACGCAGCTGCTCCGGCTGAGGAGACAACAGCAGGGGAAACTGCCGCCGCAGAGGAAACAACAGAAGCAGAGACAACAGCCGCAGAGACCACAGCCGCACAGTAAAGAAGGATTGCCAAAAGAAGAAGGAGGACTCGTACATGCAGATTTTAAAGGACAGGATACGCAAGGACGGCAAGATAAAAGCCGGAAACGTTCTGAAGGTGGACAGCTTCTTGAACCATCAGATGGACATTAAGCTTTTTGGAGAGATTGGAAAAGAATTTAAGCGCAGGTTTGCCGATGTGGAGGTCACCAAGATTCTTACCATTGAGGCCTCCGGAATCGGAATTGCATGTATTGTGGCCCAGTATTTTGATGTGCCGGTTGTATTTGCCAAAAAGACACAGACCAAGAATATTGCAGGCGAGGTTTATACCACCAAGGTGGAGTCCTACACCCATGGCAGGGTTTATGATATCATCGTGTCAAGAGAGTTTCTGGGAGCCGGCGACAAGGTGCTGCTCATTGATGACTTCCTGGCCAATGGAAAGGCTCTGGAGGGCCTGGCTGCCCTGGTACGGGATTCCGGCGCTGAACTGGTAGGCGCGGGCATTGTCATCGAGAAGGGATTTCAGGTAGGCGGAGACCTGCTGCGTTCAGAGGGAATCAGACTGGAGTCACTGGCAATCGTGGAGAGCATGGACGAGGAAGCACAGACCATTGTGTTCAGAGATGATGAATAATAGAACGAAAGCTTTATTTTATGATATTGACGGAACCCTCCTGTCTGAAAAGACGGGCCGGGTTCCTGAAAGTGCGGTACAGGCACTGAAGGAGGCGCGCGCAAAAGGACATCTGGTGTTCATCAATACGGGCCGCGTATATGCCCATCTGGGCGAAATTAAGAAGCTGGTGGAAGCAGACGGATATCTGTGCGGCTGCGGGACCTATATCCTTGCAGAGGGCAGGGTCATGTACAGCTACCACATTCCTCATGAGAGAGGGCTGGAAATCAAGGGCCATATTGATGCGTGCGGACTGGACGGAGCCCTTGAGGCGTCGGACGGAATCCACATCCACAGGTCACAGTCATCTATTCCAAGGGTGGAGCAGATGAAGGCGTCGCTCAGACGTTCGGACTGTGTGTCTGAATATGACTGGGAGGACGACTGCTATGACTATGATAAGTTTTATCTTATCTCGGGTGAAAACAGCAGGCCCAAGGAGCTTTTCGGACGGCTCAGGGACATGGAAATCATAGACCGCGGAAACGGGGAATATGAATGTGTGCCCAGAGGACATTCCAAGGCAACGGCCATTGATTTGGTATTGAAGCATTACGGCATCTCTCTGGATGATGCCTATGTGTTCGGCGACAGCGGCAATGACCTTGCCATGTTCCGCTACGCAAGCAACTGTATCCTGATGGGAAAGCATGACGAAGTTCTGGAGCCCTACGCCACGTTTGAGACAAAGGATGTGGAGGAGGACGGAATCGCGTATGCCATGAAGGAACTGGGCATAATATAACACAGCGATAGTTAATACAGAAAGAGCAGACTGCATGAAGAGAAAGACCTGGATGATAAGTGCCCTGATGTATGCCATGGTATTTATGGCATGCTTCGGGGTACTGCACGTTTTAAAGACTTTAATGGAGCCTTCAGGGCCTGTATCGGTTGAGAGCAGGGAAAGCGGGGGGCCTGAGGGCACCCGGGAAGCAAAGACAGGGGAGGAATGGGAGGAACCGGCCGGGCCGGCATTGGCTACGGATTCCCAGGCACAGGAACCCCAGGATGAAGTAATCAGGCAGGAGGGCTATAAGGAGTGGAAGAAGAAATTTCCCGGTATGTGGACTCCTCCGCAAGCCCCTGAGGAACCCTACATACCGCCCAGGCTGATCCTGGCAACAGACCTTCACTATCAAAGCGCTTTAGCCGGAGACGGCGGGGAAGCTTTCCGGCTGTTTGTGGAACGGAGTGACGGAAAGGTGATCCAGTATCTGCCTGAGCTTTTGGAAGCATTTCTGGACGAGGTCATAGAGGAACGGCCCTCTGCCCTGGTTCTCAGCGGCGATATTACTATGAACGGGGAGCGGCTGAACCATGAGGAGCTGGCGGCAAGGCTTAAAAGGGTCCAGGACGCAGGCATACAGGTCCTGGTGATACCGGGAAACCATGATATTAATAACCATGACGCTTCGGTGTACTACGGCGCCCGGAAAGAGCCGGCTCCCTATATTGACGGACCTGAATTCCATGAGATTTACCATGAATACGGTTATGACCAGGCACTGAGCCGGGACGACAGCTCACTGAGCTATGTCTACGCCCTGGATGACAGAAACTGGCTTCTGATGCTGGACTCCTGCCAATATGAGCCGGATAACAAGGTGGAGGGAAGACTGAAAGACAGCACCATGACCTGGGCCGATGAACAGCTGGCCAGGGCAAAGGAGGAGGGAGTGTTTGTGATACCCATTGCCCACCATAATCTGCTGGCCCAGAGCAGGATGTATACCACCCAGTGCGCCATGGACAACAACAAAGAGGTGATTTCCCTTCTTCAGAAATATGAGCTCCCGCTTTTTTTCAGCGGACACCTGCATGTGCAGCGTATCCGCAAGCATAAGAGCGAGCCCGGAGTTCCGGAAGGAAATTACGGCATACAGGAAATCGTGACAGATGCCCTCAGCATACCGCCCTGCCAGTATGGAGAGGTGTTATGGGAGGAGGACGGAAGTATTTCCTATGCCACCAGGGCTGTGGATGTATCTGCCTGGGCACAGAAAAACGGAAGCACCAATCCGGACCTGCTGGATTTTGAAGACTGGTCCTACCGGTACATACAAAAGCTGATCAGCGATCAGATACGGGGCGTTGTGAAGAACCTGGGGGCAGACGTGGAACATTCCATGGCAGCAACCTATGCAGGGGTATACATTGATTACTATGCAGGACGGGAAATTGACGTCAAAGGTATAAAGAGCACCAAGGGATACCGGTTCTGGGAGAGAAACATGCCGGATAGCTATCTGATCCGGGAGCTGGACGCCATGATTGCTGATTCGGACAGGGATAATAACTATTTCCTGCTTCCGGAGGAGGAAGGATGGATAACCGGAGATTAGGCAGGCAGCATGGACCATGGACCGGAGATGAGACATTAAATCAACTGGCGGTAAAACGTCCGGGATGTTACAATAGGCATATACCATAATATGTAAGGAGGGCCTGCTGTGAAAAACGAAATGTGGAAAAGGAGTCTAAGGCGCGGGGCAGCACTGGTCCTGGCATTGGTGATGTCACTGACGATCACCTCCTGCAGCGCGTCTCAGGGAAGCCTGACTGCCCGGGAAAGGGCCCGGGAACCGGAATATGTCAGCAAAGCCGGCGGAAAGGTCCATGAAGCCGTTCCCTATTCTCGGAGGCCATACGAGCACTATGACCCGGCTGCCATGGAACAGGCCATGGCTGATTTTGAACAGGCCTGTGCTTCGCAAGGCCGGGAAGAGGAAGTGCTGAGGCTATACGATGCCATTGTGGATGAGTATGACCGTCTGGCTACCCTGACTTATATGGCCCAGCTGAACTATGACAGGGACGTGTCGGATGAGCAGGCTGCCGCAGAACAGGCATATACCACGGACATCTACTCCGAGATGGGGGATAAGGCCGCAGCCTGCCTTAAGAAGGGGATGAACTCATCCTATAAAGAACTCCTGACAGATAAGATGGGGATTGAATATGCGCCTTACATCGAATATTACAGGGAAAATTCCGGGGAACTGACCGAACTGAACCGGAGGGAGCAGGAGCTTCTCAGGGAGTATGACAAACTGGCTTCCGGCGATTTTACGGTGGAGCTGGAGGGCGGACAGTGGAGCTACAGCCGGCTGGAACGGGAACCGGACCTTGACGACGGGCAGTACGCTGAGATTGAGGATGCACTTGTCAGGGAAAAGAACCGGGTTCTGGGCAGCAAGTTCCGGGAACTGGTCCAGGTGCGCCGCCGGACAGCAGAGCTTAAAGGCTATGACAACTATGCCCGTTATTCCTTTGAGGCTGTTTACGGAAGGGACTATACCCTTCAGGACGCAGAGGGGCTTTGCTCGGATGTAAAGACCCGTATTGTTCCCCTTAATAATGACATCTGGTATATGGATGTGGCCCAGGAATCCTATGACTCCCTGGACCTTATGGAAGAGAGTTCCGCCCAGGACATACTGGCCGGTGTTGGAAGGGCTGTCGGATCGGTGAATCCTGAGCTGGGTGAGATTTTCCGGTATATGCAGGACAACGAGCTGTATGATATCCAGTCCGGGGAAGACGGACAGGACAGGATGGATAATAATTATACCGTAGGGCTTCCAAGCTATGGCGACGCATTTATTTTCATCAACAGAAACCATACATTTACGGATTACCAGTCCCTGATTCATGAATTCGGGCATTTCAGCTCCTATTATTATAATTCGGTGCCTGAACTGTTCCAGGGTTACAGTGTGGATGTGTGCGAGGTCCAGTCACAGGGGTTGGAGATGCTGGCCAACCAGTATGCGGGGGATATGTTTGGCGAAGGGGCAGAGGCCTTTGAGTTTGAGACTGTTACGGATATGCTGTATGTGATCATTATGTCCTGCATGCTGCAGGAATTTGAGGAAGCTGTTTACATGGATCCGGACATGAGTCTGGAGGACATGAACCGCACATTCAAAGAGATACAGGATTCCTATCATGGATGGTATTTTGATGTCTACGACGAGGGCGTGTGCTATGACTGGGTGGATGTGTCGCATCTGTTTTACAGCCCCCTGTACTATATGGGATATGGAACCTCGGCTCTGTCGGCCCTTGATCTCTGGACCATGTCCAGGAGGGACTGGGACGGCGCTGTGGATACGTATATGGGACTTTTGAATGAAGGTCTGGATGCGCCCTACCGCGACACCATGTACCGCTGCGGGCTGAGGGATGTGTTTGACAGCGGGGAGCTGGAAGCCCTGGCAGGGGATGTGCGCAGGATCCAGGGACTGGATCAGGATGGTGAGGGAGCTGAGGACCCGTCACAGGAGAACCCATCACAGGATATCCCGTCACAGGAGGACCCGGACCAGGCAGGAACGAACTCTGAGGGAAGCTCTGGCAGCGGATTAAGGGCTGCGGGCTTTCTGGTGCTGGCAGGCATCTGCGTCATCCTTGTATTTCAGGTTATGATTTTATGTACCGGGTTTGTAATTATCTGGCTGCTTGTCAGGAAAAAGAGAGAAGAGTAATCATGGCAATACAGATACAGAGTCCGGGAGGCAGATGCTTCCCGGACTCTGACATTTTATATATATAGATATTTCTACCAGATATGGGGTCTGTCCTCCGGCCTGCGGTACATCCCGTCGCCTTCCCTGACCCCAAAGGCAGTATAAAAGTCATCGGTGGCAGACAGTACGGCATTTACCCTGGTGATGCCAGGGGAATGTGTGTCATTGGTCATGATGTAGGAAAGGTATTCATCCCTGTATTTTGTGGCCCATATGACACCATAGGCATGGTACAGCTCCTTCAGGTCATATCCCTTTTCCTTGGCTATTTCTGTTATGCAGGAAACACCTCCCAGGTCAGCGATATTCTCCGTAACGCTCAGCGTACCGTTTACCTGGATGCCGTTTACTTCCATGGTATCATAGTAGTCAATGACCTTTTGGGCCAATTCCCTGAAATGCTGTTTATCCTGGGCAGTCCACCAATCCCTCAGGTTTCCCTTTTCATCATACTGGGATCCGCTTGTGTCAAACGCATGGGTGATTTCGTGGCCGATAACAGCTCCGATGCCACCCAGGTTGGCCACAGGCTCAGCCTGCGGGTCATAAAACGGGGCCTGAAGGATTCCGGCCGGAAACACGATCTCGTTGTTTCCGGGGTTATAATAGGCATTGACTGTCTGGGGCGTCATGCTCCATTCATTCCGGTCCACCGGGGCGTGTCTGGTCTTAAAGGAGTAATCCTGGGATGCCTTAAGGATTTCCATGATATTGTCGATGTAGACACCGCCCTGGTCCGGGGATTTCAGTACCAGGTTCAATTTGTCCTGGGGCCATTCATCGGGATAACCAACCTTGACAGTAATGGCTTTCAGCTTTTTCCTTGCCTCCTGACGGGTGGATTCTGTCATCCATTCCATATGGGCAAGGCGGTTGTCGTATACATCTATGATTTGCCGGATGATGGAAGCCACATCCTGTTTGGCGTCCTCGTTAAAATAGGTTTCACAGAATACACGGCCGCACTGGAAACCAAGTTTTTCCTGGACTGTTTCAGATACGGTCCGCTCAAAATCCTTTTTCTTTTCTATACCTCCTGCTGCTGTCTGATACTCCTGGGCAGCGTCCAGGGAAGCGGTGTCTGTCATCATGGACAGATCTGAATAGAGACATGTCTTGACATATTCTTTCAGGAGGGGAAGGTTTTCTTCCTTCAGATAGCTTCCAAGCTTCCTGCAGGCATCCGGCTGGGAGACAACTGTCTTTTCACCTTCCTGTATGCCGAAAATGCTGTTTAGAAGGCGGAAGGGCAGAGCCGAGGAATAGAGGTTTGCCGCCTCGCCGGCCGTGCAGACATTGTATGTTTTTTCCGGGTCATAGACCTCCTCTATCTTAAGGGTGGAGGACGCCAGATCTTTCATCATATCAGTTACCCGGGCAACGGTCACCCCTGCTTCCTCCGGGCTCAGGCCGTTATTTTCGTGAAGCTTTGTGAGGTATTTTTTGTATTCCTCCACCCGCTTCTGGTTGGATGCATCTTCGGAGAACCAGACTTCCCTCCTGAGACCGGAATCCGGCTGTGAGAGATAGAGGACTTTAACGGAGGAATCCCCGCTGTCCCCTTCATAATACCAGCCCATAAGGCTGAACAGTCCGGTATCCCTCTGGAACTGGAGGCATGCCTTTAAAAGCTCAGAGACAGAACCTGCTGAATCTACTTCCTTTAAAAATGCTCCGGCTGTGCGGCCGTATCCTTCCCTGTCCCTGGTCTCCCGGTCCAGGCCGGTCAGATTCAGGGCGCGTATGTTATACAGGTCGCTTCCCGCTTCCTGCCCTGCCTGTCCTGCTTCAGATGAAGCCTGGCGAATCAGGTCATTTACCTTGGAATAGTTGTCCTCCCGCGCCTTCCTGAACCAGCTCATATCGGCCTGTTCAGCCGGAATTTCCCAGCCATTAAGTGTGTCATGGTTTACCGCATCATAAAAATCATCCACATAGGCTGCCGGGCCTTGGACGGTTTGGCCTCCATGGGGCCGCTCCGGGCTTTCAGGCTGGTTAACTGCAGGTCCGGCCGTGATTTCAGCCTGGCTTTCCGGTTCTGTTTCTGTCCGACCTGTACCGGAGCATCCGGTGGCAGTAATGGCGGCTGCCAGTACCGCGGCTGTCAGGGCCAGGGCTTTCCGTGGTGAGACTGCCCGTGCTGCGGTGATTTGCTCCGCCGGGCTTTTACTTTTTTTCATTCTTCTTTATTCCTCCTTGATTGCTTGATTACAGAGCGTATTTGAAAACTGCTTAAGTCCTGCCCTGTATAAATTACAGCGGGCAGAGTACCCTGCATCTGTCACAATCATTAATATACCCTGGTATATGCAATGATATAAAAGTTCCGTGTTGATGAAAGCATGATGGAATTCCGGGATAATTACGGGATTGACATTTTGCCGGGTTACGATTATAGTATAATACAGAATACGAAGGAAGCAAATCCTTCATGAGCAAAGGAGTGGTTGTTATGTTGGCAGGTCGTAATGATAAAGCAGAGGTGAAAACAGTATAACGAAACAGTAGGACAGGAAGCGGCATACTATGTTTTTTTGATGCGCACGGCTTGTTGTCGTGTTTTTTTGTACCCTTTTTTGGGGGAAAATGACAGAAGTATGGGCTGAGCTGTCGGCTTATGAAGGAGAATTTGATTTGGAGAAAGAAAATTGCATATTAATCAGCAGCGGTAAGAATTGGATGGAACAGGCGGCAAAGGACCAGCTTTTGGCAGTGAGCAGGCTTCCTGGCGTTGTGAAGGCAGTGGGGCTTCCGGACCTGCATCCCGGGCGGATTCCTGTGGGAACCGCTGTCCTCAGCAGGGGAGTATTATATCCCCATTTACTTGGAAATGATATCGGCTGCGGTATGAGCCTCTTTGACACAGGGGTAAAGAAAAAGAAGTTTAAACAGGAGAAATGGGTATCAAGGCTGGAGGCCGTCCGGGAGCTGGAGGATATACCGTTTTCCAACCCATATGAGGAGGAGTGCCCGATACGGGACTTGGGAACCCTGGGAGGAGGGAACCATTTTGCGGAGTTCCAATGTGTGGAGCGGATTTATGACCAGGAGGCAGCCGGGAGCCTGGGGCTTTGTGCGGACCGTATTCTGCTTTTGGTCCACTGCGGATCCAGGGGATACGGCCAGGAGATCCTGTCACGGTTTTGGGTGCCGGAGGGGCTTGCGGATGGTTCTGAACAGGCAGAGGCATATATGGCTGAGCATGACAGAGCTTTAAGGTGGGCAGTGAGAAACCGGAGAGCAGCGGCGCAGAAGCTGCTTGCGTGGCTGGGAGGCGCCTCTGAGCCGGAGCTTCTCATGGACAGCTGCCATAATTATCTGGAACGGACAAAGGACGGCCTTCTGCACAGAAAGGGCAGCGTATCAGCCTCTAAGGGAGCAGTGGTGATTCCGGGGTCAAGGGGAAGCCTGACCTATGTGTGCATCCCAAGGGAGGATACGGCGGTGTCACTTAATTCTCTCTCTCATGGCGCGGGAAGAAAATGGGCCAGGAGTATCTGCAAAAGCCGCATAGACCAAAAATATGACCGGGATTCTATCCGGTGCACAGGCCTTAAGAGCCGTGTGGTCTGCCACGATACCAACCTGCTGTTCGCAGAGGCGCCGGAGGCATATAAAAATGTGGAGCAGGTCATGGGGGTATTGCAGGAGTACGGACTGATTGACATAGCAGCCACCCTGCGTCCTCTGATCACGTTTAAAGGATAGGAGGGAGCCTATGAGAGTACAGATTAGTTCCGGTCAGGGACCGGCAGAATGCGAGCTGGCAGTGGCTATGCTCTATGAGGAACTGAGAAAGGAAGCCGGGGATGTGCGCCTGGTAGGCTGTACCCCCGGAAAGAAGCCTGGATGCATGTCATCTGTGGTGTTTGAGACGGACCGGGATTTACGGGAGCTGGAGGGCAGTGTGCAGTGGATTTGCAAAAGTCCCTACCGTCCCGGCCACAGGAGGAAGAACTGGTATGTGGATGTCAGCATACTGGACCAGGTCCCAAGGATATCAGAGGAAAGAATGGTGCGTTTTGAAACCTTCCGCAGCGGAGGAAAGGGAGGACAGCATGTGAATAAGGTGGAGACCGGTGTACGGGCCATCCATATTCCCACGGGTACAGCCGTGGTGTCAACCCAGGCCAGGAGCCAGCATATGAATAAGCAGATTGCCATGGACCGGCTGTGCAGCATACTGGCAGAAATGAATGCCAGAAATCAGCAAAAGGAAAAAAGCCTTGCGTGGATGGAACACGCAAGGCTGGAGCGGGGAAATCCGGTCCGTATTTATGAAGGTATGAAGTTTGAACGGAGCCGGAAACATTAATTCTCCGGAATTCCCCCGGTGAGTATACCCATTTCGTCCCGGATTTGTACCAGCCCGGCCAGCGCTTCCCCGGATAGATACGGGACATCACGGCCGGTGATATGGGCCAGAATAAGGGTGCGAAACAGGATGCCCGCCTGGTGTTCCAGGGCTTCCATGCGGTAAAGGGAGGATTTAACCTAATCCTCCCTTAATTGGTCCTTATAATATGCCAGCATCAAATCCACCATCCGTCCATAGCTTCTGACGCCGTCCTCCTGGCTGTGGGCTTTGAGATATCTGTCATTCATCTGGGTGGAGGCTTCTGCCACAGGTCCTTCAAAGCGTTCCCAGAACTGGTTGTTCCAGGCCAGGTCCTGAGCGGCCTGAGGGGACAGCTTTGTATAAAGGTCATAATAACTTTCGGGGTCCACCCTGGCCAGGGCATTGCCGGCGTAGACCCAGCCGGTCAGATAGCCGCTGTAGCGAAAGTCCGGGGAGTCGGAGCCGATACATGCCAGGTATCCGATGAAGTTGGCTTCATCTTCCCGCATAAATCCCTTCAGATGAGACAATTCATGGCAGATGGTATGGGGGATGTTATAGTAAGGCATTTCCCTGTTGTAGTTTGCCTCTATGGTGAAAGGGGAATAAATGCCGCAGAGCTGCTGCACGGACAGCAGTCTGGAGTTGATAAGAGGCTTTGGATAGGGATAATAACCCTCCAGCTGGGGGTAGGACTGGCCCAGCCGGACCATGGCTGCCCTGCCGTCCCTTCCAAGCTTTGAAAGCTCCCGGGCTGATGGCGCGGGGGTTGCCTCGGTCTGTCCCGGGTAGAGGCCGTCCAGGATTTCGCCGGAGTGGTCTATTTCTGTCAGAGAGCTGTTGATTTGGTTTGTAAGATAACGGCACAGCGCCAGCAGCTCCTCGGTGGAGGTTTTTTCTGCGGCAATGCCTGCCTCATAGGAAAAGGGGTTCCGGTAATAGTTGATGCCGCAGTTTATGGTGAACACGAATAACAGGACACAGCAAAGAAAAAAGGCACGGGAGAACACCACAACAGGCTGCCTGATATGCAGAATCATGTAGCATATGCAGAACAGGCAGAGGGAATACAGCCCGATTTCGGAAAGGGAAAATGGAAACAGGCTGCACAACCGTCCCAATGTACCGGCCAGGAGCGGGTACACGGTGACGGAGTAAAACTGGGCGAACCCGGGCACTGTCCGGGCACAGAGTCCCAGCAGGCCGGAGACAGCGGCCAGAACCAGGCCGGCTGCAAAAAATCTAAAAGAACGGACTTTCTTTTCTGTCCTTTCAGGCGCCTTGTTCTGGGGGGCGGTGGATTTTAATGCGGCTTTAGAGGAAAATGCCGGCGCAATCTTGGCTGTAACGTTATGGAAGAACTTCATATACAACACCTGCCTTTGGGGTATGGTTGTGTTCTTGCCTGGTGGGATGCTGCAGGTTAAACCTGGTTCTGGGCGGGGAGGTTATTTCCGCTGTGCAGTTCGGCCAGTACGGTGGCGGCTATGGGGAACAGGAATATACCGGTCAGGCCAAGAAGCTTGCCGCCTGCAAAGATGCACAGGAGGGTGGCTATGGGGGACAGGCCCATCTGATGGCCGATGATTTTGGGCTCCAGGGTCTGGCGGACCACTGCTATGAGCAGATACAGGCACACAAGACCCATGGCCAGGCTTCCGGAGCCGGTCGTCCAGGCTATGAATGCCCAGGGAAGAAGCACGGTGCCTGTGCCAAGGACCGGCAGAATATCCACCAGCGAGGTGATGCAGGCAAGTGTGAATCCGGCCGGAATGCCCAGCACCAGGAAACCGATATAAAGTTCCGTAAATGTCAGGAGCATCAGGAGCGCATAAGCCCGCAGAAGCCGGCAGGCGACTTTACGGATTTGGAGAAGTACCTGTAAGAGC
The DNA here is from genome assembly GCF_020554465.1 of Enterocloster sp. 210928-DFI.2.20. Taxonomy (NCBI): domain Bacteria; kingdom Bacillati; phylum Bacillota; class Clostridia; order Lachnospirales; family Lachnospiraceae; genus Enterocloster; species Enterocloster sp. 210928-DFI.2.20. The sequence goes on along the minus strand of NZ_JAJCHK010000024.1, from coordinate 64,181 downwards.
ATTTGCCGTCTGTCCTCAGGAATCTGATACAGCAGGAAATCCAGCGTCTCCCTGTAATTGCCTGTCAGGAAAAAGGATGCGATCACAGCGATGACAAAATCAAGGACCAGGGCAGGAATACCGCTTATGGCAGAAGCGCCCCACCCAAGCAGTCCGGAGGAGATGCCCACAGAAGCATTTTCCATGAAACGCTCCAGGCTTTGTCCAAGGGCTGATATGTGGATGCTGTGTCCGGGGAAACTGTTTTCCAACAGGGAGAAGAAATGGGACAGACCTGGTTCGATGGTCTGGCTGTAGATGCCCGGCAGCTTTTTTGCCTGTTCCTGGATGGATGACAGGATTTGGCTGCCAGACACGCACATGATTGTCAGAATGGAACCATAAAAGACCAGCAGCACAACTGCGGCGGCCGCGCCCTTTCCGCCCTTCATGTGTCTGTCCAGTAGAGACACTGCCGGTTCCAGCATGGCTGCAATAGCCATGGCGGCCATGAAGGGAATCAGTATGGGAAGGAGTTTCTTTAACCCTATATAGCAGAGCACACCTATGATTCCAAAGTAAATAAAGCTGATGATGAATGTCCTGCGTTTTTGAATGTCCATATATGTATCCTGTTGTTTGCTTAGTTCCATTATAGGCTCAGGAGACACGGCAGTCAAGAAAGAATCCCCAGAAAATGGGGGACATGCGCTGGAAGATATTTCTAGGGCAGGGCCATATTCCGGGGAATGATTTTATGAGAGGGAAAGGGATTGCTGCATTATGATGGGAGCGCAGGTGTCAGCCGGATATTCTGCCTGTCAAAGCTATGAGAAAGCACAGGGTGATACCGAGAATGAATACCAGCAGCCGCCCCCAAAAAAAGTACGGAGTATGGCCGGGTCTTCTGCGCATCTTCAGACAGACAGTGATGCTTGGAAAGCGGGTCAGAGCCATGAGACAGGTGCACAGGGCAGTGCGCCAGGTCCACCCGTGATTTGCCAGCACCTGTCCGAGGATGAAGGGGGATGAAGGGGAAGGGATTCCTCCTGTTTTCAGATATATCATCATCATGGAGGGAAGCGCCATTCCATGGGAAAAAATACCCAGGATAAAAGCAGCCAGTATGGTGCCGTCCAGTCCAAGGAGACGGGCCGGATGCTCAAGAAAATGTGTGATGGCAGCTAACAGGTTCCCTCCGGCTATATCCGAAAACAGTAGGGCGCCGTAACCTGTTTCCGGTCCGGCATATACCATGCTGCCAAGAAACCATATGAGAATGCCGGACGGGACAGCTGCAGCCGCTGCCTTGTCAAGGACCGGAATGGTGTGATCTGCGGTACTTGAGAAAAGGGTGGAAAAGATACCGTATGACTTGTAATGGCTGGCGGTATTACAAGGTTTTTCAATAAAAAACTCTGTCAGCAGGTCTGACAGATATACGGCCCAGGGAAAGCAGCTGCATCTTCCCAGCAAACCCAACAGGGGAAACAGCAGAAAAAGCATTGGGAGCATTACCAGTATGGTGCATGACACGGCGCGAAATGCACCATGAACCATGGGGGCAGCCAGCCAGGCAGGTATTCCAAACCATTCTGCCCAGGCCCACAGGACGGTTTCAGTTTCAAAAAATAACGGCCAGAGACAGTCTGTAAGCTGGATGGACAGACAGGCGGTAAGTCCAATTAAGAGCAATAGCAGCAGCGCTTCACATATTCTTCGGATCCATCCTGCTTCCGGGCTTATATTCCGCTTTTTTCCCTGAGACGGGCTTATTTCAGGCATCATGCACTCATGAGCCAGGCGGCAGGGAGAAAAGTCCAGACAGTCGTAGAGAAAATCGTGCCTGTGATGGGGCTGGAGAGCATAGTGGAGGGCTGCTTTTAAGTCGTCCATCTGTTCCCTGCCGTATCCGTGGAGGGGGACGACCGGAATCTGGAGTACATCGTGGAGAAGTGAAAAATCAATGCGGATGCCCTGCCGTCTGGCTTCTTCACAGCGGCTGACACACAGGACAACGGGAATGGAGGAGTCCCTGACCGGTCCAAGACTCAGGATTTCTTTTAAAAGTCCCAGAAGGATTTCCAGATGAAGCGCGTGGCCTATCACCAGAATGGCGTCCGGGTGTCCGGAGCAGAGATAGGATGCCGTGCAGCTGGCTTCCTCTGACGGGGAGCTGAGGGACAGGACCCCGGGAAGGTTCACTGCCTTATAGCGGCGGCTGTCATATGAAAAATCACCATGGGGGCAGGACATGTCCCGTATACAGGAAGGCATAGCAGGGCCCTTTTGGGCGGTGAGCTTTTTAAACAAGACCTCCTTGCCGGTCTGTTCATTACCGGTAAAAGCGATGATAAAATGTGGGTGTTCCATCCAGTCACTCCTGAAATGTAAAATCTGCCTATAGTCGGGCAGATTGAGTCTTAGGATAGCGTATGTGCCGCAAAACCTTTGGTGCATGGCAGTCAGGTCCCTATCTGCCATTGGTTCATCATTGTGGCCACAGACTGCTTGACGGAGGAAAGGTTATCAACTATACTAAGTTTAAATGTGCAAAAAACAGAATCCACTAAATTCAGGAGATGAAATGACATGGGATATCAGGACGATTATGTTATGAGAACAATCAGCGATCTGGTGAGGGCGATTGCCAGGCTGGTTCTTGGAAAGAGCGATATTGATTATGACCTTCCCGAGGATGAGGACAAGTATACGGACCTTGACCGGATATATAAGCGGCTTAAGGATCTGGTGGATGAGGGAAACATCAATGACGCGGAGAACCTTCTTACCGACGAGCTGGACACGGACAGCCTGGACTGTCTGGAGATGGCCCTCACTTTTTATATGTACCTCAACCAGCTGAAGGATGAGGAACTCTACACCGCCAATTACTCACGGGAGGAAATCGTGGATGGAATCAACAGCGTGTGTGCAGAATATGGTATATCGGGGTTTGAACATTTTGTAGATACAACCATGGTATAATGTGCTGCCAGATGGATATGGAAACATATGCGTCTGGCTGCTTTTACGAATATTTGGAAGAAAGAGGAAATCCATGGAGATAAAAAAGGAGTGCGAGCAGTATCTGGCGGAATATTACCAGGGCCTGTTCTTTGGGAATGTGAACAAACGCTACCGGGCCATGACAGGTGCCGAACTCAGGAAACGCATGAGCCGGTTGACCGAGGCCAACCTGAAGCCGCTGGTGAAGTCCAACGAACTCAGCGATGTCCACGCCATGCTGTCAAAGGTGTGCGCCTATCTCATGCGCAGGGAAGGACACCTGACAGGGCCTGCCCTGGAGCAGTGGGAGTCCGGCTGCCGTCAGATGAATGAATTCTGTGAAGCCCTTGCCAGAAAGGACCTGGAATATGTAAACGGCCTGTCCCTTGAGGATTTGGAGCAGGTGCTGAAGATGCAGGGCATCCGCCGTTATCTCCTCACTAATTCTCTGGAGAGGGCATACCAACTGTTCTACATTCCGAAAACCATCAAGAAGGGGATCCTGGAGTCTGTGAAACAGAAGCCGGAGCAGGAATACCCAGGGGCCAGGGAGATGAAACGCAGGTTCATCCTTCATGTGGGCCCTACCAACAGCGGCAAGACCCACGACGCGCTGGAGCGTCTTAAGGAGTGCAGGCATGGAGCTTACTTCGGGCCGTTAAGACTGCTGGCCCTGGAGGTCTATGACAAGCTCAACACAGAGGGCCTGTCCTGTTCCATGGTCACAGGCGAGGAGACGCTGGAGGTGCCTGGAGCGGTCTGCCAGTCCTGTACCGTAGAGATGTTAAACGACCATGAATATTTCGATATCGTGGTGGTGGACGAGTGCCAGATGATAGCCGACCCCTACCGCGGACATAACTGGACCAGGGCAGTGCTGGGGCTTCGGGCAGAGGAAATCCACCTGTGCATGGCTCCCGAGGCAGAGGATATTGTGGTTCAGATGATTAAGCGGTGCGGCGACCAGTACAGGGTGGTGCGCCATAAGCGGAACACCCGGCTGACCATGGAGAAAAAGCCCTATAATCTGAAACAGGATTTAAAAAAGGGCGATGCCCTCATTGTGTTTTCCAAAAAATCAGTGCTGGCCCTGGCAGCCCACCTGGAGAACGAGGGAATCCACTGCAGCGTTATTTACGGAAGCCTGCCTCCCGCCACCAGGCGTGAACAGGTGCGCAGGTTCCTGGCCAGGGAGACAGAGGTGGTGGTCAGCACTGACGCCATCGGCATGGGGCTAAACCTGCCCATACGCAGAATCGTATTTGTGGAAACACGCAAATTTGACGGGGTAAATAAGCGTACCCTGAATCCGGAGGAGATAAAACAGATTGCCGGACGGGCCGGAAGATACGGTCTTTACGACGAGGGATTCGTGGCTGCCATCGACGAGCCGGAGGTCATCGAGGACGGTCTTTCCAGAATGCCCATGCCTATTATGAAGGCATATGTGGGATTCCCTGAGCAGCTTCTCAACCTTCCTGCTGAGATTGATACGCTGGTTAAGATATGGGCCGGCATGGACACGCCTTCCATTTATGAGAAGATGGAGGTGGACGAGCTGCTGGCGCTGTATATGAGTTTTGAGCATGTACACCGGGATGATATGGGGGAATACTCCCGGCAGGAAATTTATAAGCTCATCACCTGTTCCATTGACATAGACAATAAGATGGTCATGGACCTGTGGAAGGATTACTGCAGGGAATACCGTGACGTGACGGAACTGGAGTTTCCTTACAGCCCGGGAGAGGACCTGTATGATTTGGAGAGCTACTATAAGATGCTGGATCTTTATTTCCAGTTCTCCAGAAAGGTGGGGCTTCCTGTTCAGGCCGAGAACCTGGCCGAGGAGAGACGCAGCACAGAGGAGGAAATCAGCCGTATTTTAAGGACAGAATGTGCCAGCTACACCCGTAAATGTTCAGCCTGCGGGAAGGAGCTGTCATGGGATTATCCGTTCTCCATCTGCGAACGGTGTTTTGAGAGGGGTAAGATAAGCCGGGGACATAACCGCTCAGGGCGGAGGCGCGCGGCAGGAAACAGAGTATGAAACAAGTGGACAACAAAGGAGGAAAACAATGGAAAATCAACGCATCATTCAAGTAGAGGACAAGGTACCCTTTAACCTGTTGGTACCCCTCAGCATCCAGCACATGTTCGCCATGTTCGGCGCATCCATCCTGGTGCCGTTTATATTTGGCATAAACCCGGCTGTGGTGCTGTTTATGAACGGTGTGGGCACCCTGCTTTTTATCGGAGTGACAAAGGGAAAGGCCCCGGCCTATCTGGGATCCAGCTTTGCATTTCTGGCGCCGGCAGGCGTGGTCATCAGTAATTTCGGATATGAATATGCCCTGGGTGGATTCGTGGCAGTGGGGTTCTGCGGTTGTATCCTGGCCTTTATTGTATATAAATTCGGGACAGAATGGATTGAGGTGGTCCTTCCGCCGGCAGCCATGGGCCCGGTGGTGGCGCTCATAGGACTGGAGCTCTCCGGTTCAGCTGCCAGCAATGCAGGGCTTCTGGACGAGGTGCTGGACCCCAGAAAGACAATCGTGTTTGTTCTTACCCTGGGAACTGCTGTATTTGGTTCCATCCTGTTCAGAAAGTTCTTCTCGGTTATCCCTATCCTCATAGCGGTCATTGTGGGCTACGCGTCTGCCCTTGCCGCGGGTATCGTGGATTTTGCCGAGGTGGCAGCGGCTCCTGTTTTTGCCCTGCCTAATTTCAGCACGCCTAAGTTTAATCTGGAGGCTATCATGATTATCCTTCCGGTGCTCCTGGTCATCACCTCTGAGCACATCGGACACCAGGTGGTCACCAGCAAGATTGTGGGAAGGGATCTGTTAAAGGATCCGGGTCTTCACCGTTCCCTGTTCGGAGATAATTTTTCCACCATGATATCAGGACTGATAGGCTCTGTGCCCACCACCACCTATGGAGAGAATATCGGCGTCATGGCAATCACCCGTGTGTACAGCGTGCGCGTGATTGCGGGAGCGGCCGTGCTGTCCATTGTGTGCTCCTTTATCGGCAAGTTCTCCACTCTTATCAGCACCATACCCGGTCCTGTTATCGGCGGTATTTCCTTCCTGCTTTACGGTATGATTGGTACCTCAGGTCTGCGTATTCTGGTGGATTCCAGGGTGGATTACGGAAATTCCAGAAATCTGGCCCTTACCTCAGTCATATTTGTCACGGGTCTGTCGGGAATTGCCGTGAAGTTTGGAAATGTGCAGCTTACCGGTATGGTGCTGGCCTGCGTGGTAGGCATGATTTTAAGTCTGGTATTTTATGTTCTGGATTACTTTAAGCTTACCAATGATCAGTAGATTCAGGCTAAAAAATGTTTGACATCTGCGGGAAAACTTGTATAATATCTAGTAAGCTGAATCTTAAACAGCAGCCTGTCTGCTGGGGTATTCTGAGCCGTACTATACTCAGGATGGGGATTGAAATAAACCGTTGAAGCGGAGATCAAACCGTAGAGGGCGTTCACAGAGAGCAGGGGATGGTGGAATCCCTGTAACAGGCCGGCCGGCAAATGGACCGCTGAGGGAAAGGGGAAAGGCCGTCAGCTGACAGCTTACGCGCCAAGTATCCGGACCGCAGGCCTGCGTTAAGGGCAGAGCATGTACCGTACCGTTGTACCGCGCATGTTTGAGAGCGTATTAAAAAGTTAAGGTGGCATCACAGGCATTTTGGGATTCAGGCCTGTCCTTTCTTGAAAGGACAGGCCTTTTTGCGTATAATGATACCAAAACATAACAGAATGTATGGGATCAGAAGGGGCTAAAGCCTGTCTGAACGTATATCTGACAAACAAAACACGGTTGGGAAGGAGAAGGGGAATGTCCAAATCATTTTTAATGGGAAATGAGGCAATCGGCCTGGGCGCTGTCCGGGCAGGAGTTAAGGTGGCTTCCGGTTATCCGGGTACACCCTCGACGGAAGTACTGGAGACGGTGGCCAAGCATAATCCCGGAGATATCTATGTAGAGTGGTCTGTCAATGAAAAGGCAGGTATGGAGGTGGCGGCCGCGGCTGCATACACCGGAGCCAGGACCATGGTCACCATGAAGCAGGTAGGGCTGAATGTGGCTTCAGACCCTCTGATGAGCCTGGCTTATGTGGGGGTAAAGGGAGGCATGGTGGTAGTGGTGGCCGACGATCCGGGGCCCATATCTTCCCAGACAGAACAGGATACACGCAGGTTCGGCCAGTTTTCCAAGCTGCCGGTATTTGATCCCAGCTCTCCGGAAGAGGCATACGAGATGATTAAGGATGCCTTTGAATATTCTGAGAAATATCATACTCCTGTGTTGTTCCGCCCTACCACAAGGCTATGCCACGGATGCGCCAGCGTGGAGCTTAAGGAACGGGTCAAGCTTCCGGCGCCAGAGGGTTTTGTCAAGGATTCCGGCAAATGGGTCATTTTCCCCAGGCTGTCCCATGCAAACCACAGGATGATTGAGGCGCGCAATCCCATTATAGGGGAGGACTTTTCAAGCTACAGGTTCAACCTGCTGCATAGGGAAGAGGGAAACACGGTCAAGGGCATCATCACTCATGGCATCAGCTATGAGTTTGTCATGGAAGCCCTGAACGGATACAGAGGAGCAAGGGTGCTTAAGGTATCCACCCCCAATCCCATGCCTGAGCGTCTGCTTCTGGAATTCGCAGAAGGACTGGACCAGGTGATGGCTGTGGAGGAACTGGATCCGGTTCTGGAACAGGAGCTGCTGCTTCTTAGCGGCAGGCACCATCTGCCTCTGGAAGTAAAGGGCAAGCTTACAGGGGAAGTGCAGACCGCCGGTGAAAACTCCGTGGAGTCTGTCAGAAGGGTTCTGGAAGAGTATCTGGGAGAAGCCTATATCCGGTATCTGGAAGGACTGGAAGGCGGTGCAGCGGAGCCGGAAGCAGCCCTGCCGGTTCCGCCGCTGCCGGTGCGTCCGCCGGTACTCTGTGCCGGATGTCCCCACCGGGCATCCTTCTACGCGGTAAAGAGAGCCATGGAGAAGTTAAATGAAGGCCTGGGGGAGGGCGCGGCGCCCATAGAGGGAGTTTACTGCGGCGATATCGGCTGCTATACTCTGGGCAATGCAAAGCCTCTGGATATGGTGGACACCTGCCTGTGCATGGGCGCCGGGATTACCATGGCCCAGGGGCTGCAGCGGGTGGAGCCGGACAAACGGTATTTTTCCTTTGTGGGAGATTCCACCTTCTTTGCCTCCGGTCTCACAGGTATTGTCAATGCGGTATACAATGAGGCCAGCCTGACCCTGTGCATCCTGGACAACTCCACCACGGCCATGACAGGCCACCAGCCCCATCCGGGTACAGGCCGCACCATGATGGGAAATGTAGTGGAGAAAGTGGACATTACAAAGGTGCTGGAGGGCATTGGCGTAAAGAATACCGTTACAGTGGACGCGCTGGATTTAAATGCGTGTGTGGACGCCGTGCTTAAGCTGTCCGCCATGAAGGGCGTGAAAGCCATTATTTTCAAGTCCCCCTGTGCGGCTATCATAAAAAGCTTCCGGACGTGCAGGATTGCGGAGGACAGATGTGTGAACTGCCGGACCTGCATCAATGAGATTGGCTGTCCCGCATTGGTGCTGGACGGGGATATGGTGCGCATAGACAGCGGCCTGTGCACCGGATGCGGCCTGTGCAGCCAGATCTGTTCCGTAGACGCCATTGAAACGGTTAAATAGTCCTGCTTCAGACGGACAGGACAGGGAAGATGCTTGGAGAGCGAGGTATATAAGATGACAAAAAATGTATTGCTGTGCGGAGTGGGCGGTCAGGGCACTGTCCTGGCATCCCGTCTCATAGCCCTGGCGGCCATGGAGAAGGGAATGGAGGCCAGGGGAGCTGAAACCATCGGCATGGCCCAGAGGGGCGGAAGCGTGGTGAGTCATGTGCGTATCGGTGAGGAGATATATTCTCCGCTGATACCCCACGGCGGGGCAGACGTGATCATCGGCTTTGAACCGGCAGAGGCTGTCCGGTGCCTGCCTTACCTGAAAAAGGGCGGCTGTGTGGTGGTATCCCCGGCCCCCATACGGCCGGTGACAGCTTCCCTGACAGGAGGTGCCTACACGGGCCGGGAGATGATGGAATACCTGGAACATGCCGGGGAGAACCTGGTGGTGGTGGATGCAGCGTCCATTGGCATGGAGTGCGGTTCCCCGAAGGTGATGAATGTGGCCCTGCTGGGAGCAGCCATTGCCAGCGGACTGATAGGAATTTCCCTGGAGGAGATGGAGGCAGCCATTGAAAAAAGAGTGCCGGAAAAGTTTAAGGACATGAATATGAAGGCCCTGAAGCTGGGCGCGGCAGCCAGCGCCATGATAAGATAAACGGAGGATTAACCAGATGAAGATGAAAGAATCCCAGTTCCTTCTCATTAAGGAACAGCTCAAGAAACTGACAGCCAAGGAGTGCTTTTACAAGCATAAGCTGGAAGGCGTCAATGTGAATCAGATACAGTCCCAGGAGGATTTCGAGAAGCTCCCTTTTACCTGGAAGGGTGATTTGAGGGAAGCCTATCCTCTGGGCCTGATGGCTGCTCCGGAAGAGAAAATCGTGCGTATTCATTCTTCCTCAGGCACCACCGGAACACCGGTCATCATTCCCTATACCCAGAAGGATGTGGATGACTGGGCTCTGATGTTTGCGCGCTGCTATGAGATGGCGGGCATCACAAACCTGGACCGTATCCAGATTACGCCGGGATATGGTCTGTGGACAGCCGGAATCGGTTTCCAGCTGGGAGCGGAGCGTCTGGGCGCGATGACCGTTCCCATGGGACCCGGCAACACGGATAAGCAGCTGCGCATGATGATGGATATGAAGTCCACGGTCCTGTGCGCCACGTCCTCCTATGCTCTTTTGCTGGCGGAGGAGATTGCCAAGAGAGGCATTGGAGAGCGCATCCATCTGAAAAAGGGTGTTATCGGTTCCGAGCGCTGGGGCGAGAAGATGAGGAACAGGATAGCGGCTGAGCTGGGAGTGGATCTGTTCGACATTTACGGCCTTACGGAGGTGTACGGGCCGGGAATTGCCATTAACTGCGAGAAACAGGGAGCCATGCACTACTGGGATGACTACATATATATCGAGATTGTGGACCCCAAGACAGGTGAGGTGCTGCCTGACGGCGAGGTGGGAGAAATTGTCATCACTACCCTGAAAAAGGAAGGTGCTCCCCTGATTCGCTACCGCACTCACGACCTGTCCAGAATCGTGCCGGGAGACTGTCCCTGCGGTTCGCCTTATCCCAGAATCGGCACCCTCATTGGGCGTACCGACGATATGGTCAAGGTAAAGGGCGTGAACATATTCCCAAGCCAGATAGAGGAGCTTTTAAGCTCCATAGAAGGTGCCTCCAGCGAATACCAGGTCATGGTGGACCACCTGATGGGCAAGGATGTGCTGACCTTATTTGTGGAGACAAATCCATCCATTAACAAATACGCCCTGGAAATCGAAATCCAGAATCAGTTTAAGGGGCGGATTGGCCTGACTCCTGTGGTGAAGCTGGTGGAGCTGGGCGAGCTTCCAAGAAGCGAGAAGAAGTCTACCCGTGTATTTGACAACCGGTATTAAGGCAGTCATGGAGGTTTAAACTGGCTGCAAAGGCCGCACCAGCACTTCCCTGGCATTTTGGGGCCTGAGGGCGATGACCGTGTCCTGTATCTGGTAGGCGGACATGCGGCCGCGCCTCCCCTTCAGAATACAGGTCACCAGTGCCGGGGCTGTAAAACCCAGCTCTTCCAGCCGCAGCGACATAGGCGGTTCGCTGATAACCCAGACGATTTCGGCCCGTTCTCCCGGTTTCAGTTCATGTAGCGGATAGACCATAGTGAATCACCGTTCAGGTTTGTTATGATATTATATGCAGAGTACGTATCTGTGGGAATAAAAGGAGGGTTGTCACACTTTTGGCCCAGCCCCGTATAATAAAGTACAACCTAGATGAAAGGAGATTAACACTATGAATTATAATAATTGTAATGGTTGGAATGAATATGCAGGAACTTATGAGGGAGCTTATTATGCAGGGGATGCAGCGTTTGCCAGAACGGCCGCTGCAGGCGGAAACTGCGGAAGTACTGCGGCCGCAGCCGCAGCAGGCACTGCCGGGTCATGCGGCGGAACAGGCCGGACCTGCGATTTATACTGGCAGGGCTATATGGCAGGGTTCTATGCCAATAACAGATGTAATCAGTCGGCTGAGGCAAGGACGGCTGCCCAGGCAGCAGACCGGACCGCTGCGGCTTCAAACTGCCGCTGCTCCTGCAATAACTGCAATAATTGCGGTAGTTGGAACAATTGCGGCAACTGCGGCAACTGCCGCTCTTAAAAACTGCCGCTCTTAAAATAACTGCCGCTCTTAAAATACCTGAAGTTTGGGGATTATATTATTCAACATGAATGCTGAAACGGCCAGGGCTTCCCAAAGGGAGGCCCTGGCCCGGAGCGTTAAAAGGGTATATTGCGGCATGTTCTAATCCAGAATGACCTTTACCGGTGAATCCACAATCATGGTATCGGGTGTTACGAGACAGTCATATGCCAGCACATGGACGCCGGCTTCACGGGCCTGCCTGAGCGCGTCCCCAAAGGCCGGATGGGTCATGTCATTGGGGGTAAAGCCACGGATGCCCTTCATCTGGATGACAAACAGGACATAAGCCTCATAACCTTCCTCATGGGCCCTTATAAGGCCCTTTAAGTGTTTGATGCCCCGTTCCGTGGGCGCGTCAGGAAACATGGCCACACCGTTTTCCTCCAGGGTTACGCCTTTGACTTCCATAAAGGCCGGGGACACTGCCTTTGTATCCCGGTCTCTCAGGGAGAATGCCAGGTCAAACCGTGAGTCGCCGTGGGTGACCTCCCGCCGTATGTCACAGGGTACATAAGGTCCAAGATGGGAAAAGGGGGAGCCGGCTTTTTCCGCACAGCCGCAGCTGTCCATGCTGCCGTCCAGTGAGGTCAGCCACTCCCATGCAGCCTTGTTGGGGGCCTGGGAGTCCATATTGATGAACAGATCATTTTTATATACGCCAATCAGGTCATACTCGGTCTTTCTTCCGGAAACGGCTGCGTCCGGATGGAATTCCAGTATAACCGCGGCTCCGGGAATCAGAAGCTCCCGGCACCGGCCGGTGTTTTTTACATGGCATACCACTGTTCTGTTCCCTGTCTTTACATGGGCGATAAAGCGGTTGGGCCGGCTTACAAAGGTTCCGGCAACTATGTGTTCATAGGTCATGATAATGTTCCTCCCGGGCTTATTGGGCCTGTACGGATACCGCGGCTGATGAGGCCCGGCCGGTATGGGGACAGGCTGTATCAGTATACCAGATAAAGGGCGGAAAAGGAAGGTATCCGTGTTTGCAGTTGCGTCTGTCCGGGAAATATGTTAATATTTTGGTAACATTACTAATTGAGAATTTCAAAAGCGAGGAAAAAGAGTATGGGATTAACCTATCAGAGTACAAGAGGCGGTGAAAAGGAAGTGACAGCTTCCATGGCCATCTTACAGGGCCTTGCAAAGGACGGCGGCCTGTTCATGCCGTCCTGTATTCCGCAGCTGGATGTGCCCCTTGAAAAGCTGGCGTCCATGACATACCAGGAAACAGCGTATGAGGTCATGAAGCTGTTCCTGACAGATTATACGGAAAAGGAACTTAAGGACTGTATCGCCAGGGCCTATGACAGCAAGTTTGATACAGAGGAGATAGCGCCTCTGGCAAAGGCTGACGGGGCATATTATCTTGAACTGTACCATGGAAGCACCATAGCATTCAAGGACATGGCTCTGTCCATCCTGCCGCACCTTATGACGACAGCGGCCAGGAAGAACCATGTGGACCGGGAAATCGTCATTCTCACGGCCACATCCGGGGATACGGGCAAGGCGGCCATGGCCGGATTTGCAGATGTGCCCGGCACACGGATCATTGTATTCTATCCCAAGGACGGAGTCAGCAAGGTCCAGGAGCTTCAGATGCGCACCCAGAAAGGGGACAACACCTCTGTGGTGGCAATCCACGGCAATTTTGATGACGCTCAGACCGGCGTGAAGAAAATGTTCGGGGACAAGGACCTGGAAGCAGAGCTTATGGGAAAGGGGTTCCAGTTTTCCTCGGCAAATTCCATTAACATTGGCCGTCTGGTTCCTCAGATTGTATACTATGTATATGCTTATGCCAAACTGTTAGAAGCAGGAGAGATAGAGAAGGGCGAGAATATCAATGTGGTGGTGCCCACAGGTAATTTCGGCAACATCCTGGCAGCCTATTTTGCCAAGCGTATGGGACTTCCTGTAAAGACTCTGGTATGCGCCTCCAATGACAATAAAGTCTTGTATGACTTTTTTACCACAGGAATTTATGACAGGAAAAGAGAGTTTATCCTCACCAATTCACCGTCCATGGATATCCTTATATCCAGCAATCTGGAGCGCCTCATCTACATGAGTACAGGATGTGACGCCCTTGCAAGCGGAAACCTGATGCGGGGGCTTTCCCAGGAAGGAAGATATGAGGTTACGCCTGAAATGCGCGCCTTCATGTCTGATTTTGTGGGAGGTTTTGCCACCCAGGAACAGAACGCTGCCACCATCAAAAAACTGTTTGATGATACGGGCTATCTCATTGACACCCATACAGGCGTTGCGGCTTCTGTATATGGAAATTACAGGAAGGAAAGCGGGGATGACACAAAGACAGTCATAGCGTCCACTGCCAGTCCGTATAAATTCTCCCACAGTGTCATGGAAGCCATTGCAGGCAGAGAAGGACTGGAGGGCAAGGATGAATTTGAAATTGTGGATGCGTTAAGCGCCCTGTCCGGCGTCGCTGTTCCCCAGGCTGTGGAGGAAATCCGCCATGCAGCCGTCCGCCATAACAGGGAATGCGGCGTGGATGATATGAAGAACGAGGTAAAGGACATCCTGGGCATCAGCTGATTTAATGAAAAACATCTTCCTTTTTGTTCGCGTATGCGATATAATGGGTGAGATAGTTAATAAAATAACAAAGTTATAAGGAGGTATAATATGTTAGTTTCAGCAAAAGACATGCTTGAAAAAGCAAGGGAAGGCAAGTACGCAGTTGGCCAGTTTAACATCAACAACCTGGAGTGGACCAAGTCCGTACTGCTGACAGCAGAAGAACTGAAATCTCCGGTTATCCTGGGCGTATCCGAGGGCGCAGGAAAGTATATGACAGGATTTAAGACAGTTGCTGCCATGGTTGAGGCCATGATGGAAGAACTGAACATCACGGTTCCGGTTGCCCTGCATCTGGACCATGGTACTTACGATGGCTGCTATAAATGTATCAAAGCAGGATTTTCCTCCATCATGTTTGATGGTTCCCACTATCCAATCGAAGAGAACATCGAGAAGACAAAGGAGCTGGTTAAGGTAGCACATGCCATGGGTCTGTCCCTGGAGGCAGAGGTTGGCTCCATTGGCGGTGAGGAAGACGGCGTGGTAGGCTTAGGCGAGTGCGCTGATCCTCAGGAGTGCAAGGCCATCGCTGATCTGGGAATTGACTTCCTGGCAGCCGGTATCGGCAATATCCACGGAAAATATCCTGAGAACTGGCCGGGCCTGCGCTTCGATGTACTGGAGCAGGTAAAGGCAGCCGTAGGCGACATGCCTCTGGTTCTTCACGGCGGTACAGGTATCCCTGAGGATATGATTAAAAAGGCTATCAGCCTGGGCGTTGCAAAAATCAATGTAAACACAGAGTGCCAGCTGTCCTTCGCAGCAGCCACCAGGGAATACATCGAGGCAGGCAAGGACCTGAAGGGCAAGGGCTTTGACCCAAGAAAGCTTCTGGCTCCGGGCGCTGATGCTATCCGGGCAACTGTTAAGGAAAAGATGGAGCTGTTCGGTTCCGTTGGCAAGGCCTAATATATGATGTACCGGCTGATTTATAACCTACATCACTATAACAGATGCCAGTTATTAATGCAGCTTCATAATCCTTATTAGAATAAAAATGCATATTTATTTAAAAACCACTTGCAATTTCAGTGGAAATGGTTTATTTTAATAAAGAACAAAGGTGTTCTCTCTCAGAGGGGGAACACCTTTTTATTATATATCCGCGCGGACTTAATATAATTACGTGAGAAGAGATGTATGACCCGGGAGAACTGTGACCTGAGGATTTGGGAAACGATTTTGGAAAAGGAAGATAAAAAGAGAGGATGGATAATTCTATGAGCGATGTATTGAATGTATCGGAGATGTTCGGTAAAAATGTATTCAATGACGCGGTGATGAGGGACCGTCTGCCAAAGAGTGTGTACAAGAAGCTGAAGAAAACCATTGAAGACGGGGCAGAGCTGGACCCCAGTATTGCGGATGTGGTTGCCCATGCCATGAAGGACTGGGCAATTGAGAGGGGAGCCACCCACTATACCCACTGGTTCCAGCCGCTGACAGGCGTGACTGCAGAGAAGCATGATTCCTTTATCTCTGCTCCCTCCGACGGTAAGGTAATCATGGAATTCTCCGGCAAGGAGCTGATCAAGGGCGAGCCGGACGCATCCTCATTTCCATCCGGCGGCCTTCGCGCTACCTTTGAAGCCAGGGGATATACGGTTTGGGACTGTACCTCACCGGCCTTTTTGCGGGAAGACGCCATCGGCGTGACACTGTGCATCCCCACTTCCTTTTGTTCCTATAAGGGAGAGGCGCTGGACAAAAAGACCCCGCTGCTGCGTTCCATGCAGGCTGTCAATGAGCAGGCATTAAGGATACTGCGCTTATTCGGCAACACCACAGCCAAGCGGGTCGCACCGTCCGTGGGCGCGGAGCAGGAATATTTTCTGGTAGACAGAGAAAAATATCTGCAGCGCAAGGACCTGATTTACACCGGACGCACCTTATTCGGCGCAATGCCTCCCAAGGGCCAGGAGCTGGAGGACCATTACTTCGGCGCCATCCGTGAGAGAATCGGTTCTTACATGAATGATGTAAATAAAGAGCTGTGGAAATTAGGCGTGCCTGCCAAGACACAGCACAATGAGGTGGCTCCTGCCCAGCATGAGCTTGCTCCCATCTACGAGGGTGTGAACCAGGCCGTTGACCACAACCAGATTGTGATGGAGACCCTTAAGAAGGTGGCCGGACGCCACGGCATGGCCTGCCTTCTCCATGAGAAGCCCTTTGCAGGCGTCAATGGTTCCGGTAAGCACGACAACTGGTCACTGACCGGGGATGACGGCACCAATCTCCTGAACCCCGGCGACACGCCCCACGAAAACATCCAGTTCCTTCTGGTACTGGCATGTATCATCAAGGCCGTGGATATCCATGCAGACCTTCTCAGGGAATCCGCCTCCGATGTGGGAAATGACCACAGACTGGGAGCCAACGAGGCGCCGCCCGCCATCATATCCATCTTCCTGGGAGAGCAGCTGGAGGATGTAATCGACCAGCTGTGCAGCACCGGCGAAGCCACCCACTCCAAACAGGGCGGTACCTTAAAGACCGGCGTAGACATTCTTCCGGACCTGGATAAGGATGCCACGGACAGGAACCGTACATCACCCTTTGCCTTTACGGGCAATAAATTTGAGTTCCGCATGGTGGGGTCCTCGGATTCCATCGCCTCCCCCAATACTGTGCTGAACACCATTGTGGCAGAGGCCTTTAAGGAAGCAGCAGACATGCTGGAAAAGGCAGAGGACTTTGATATGGCTGTACATGATTTCATCAAGGAGACCCTGGCTGCCCATAAGAGAATTATTTTTAACGGAAATGGCTATTCAGACGAGTGGGTGGCTGAGGCTGAGAGGAGAGGACTTCCAAACATCCGCTCCATGGTGGATGCCATCCCGGCCCTGACAACGGATAAGGCGGTGAAGCTGTTTGAGGCGTTCGGGGTATTCACAAGAGCTGAGCTGGAATCCAGGTCTGAGGTGGAATATGAGAACTATTCCAAAGCCATTAACATTGAGGCCAGGACCATGTATGACATGGCCAGCAAGTCTATTATACCGGCAGTTATCAAGTATACCACACAGCTGGCTTCCTCCATCGCAGCCGTGAAGGGCGTATGCCAGGAAGCCGATGTAAGCACCCAGACAGAGCTGCTGATAGAGACCTCAAAGCTGCTGGCAGAGATAAAGACAGCCCTTGCCCGCCTTTTGGAGGTGACAGAAAAGGCTGCCGCCGCTGAGGGTGGTAAGGTTCAGGCACTCGTCTACCACAGCCAGGTGGTGCCGGCCATGGAAGCACTCAGAGCACCTGTGGACCAGCTGGAGATGATTGTGGATAAGGAACTGTGGCCAATGCCCAGTTATGGGGATTTGATATTTGAAGTGTAAGTTTATGGATAGGAAAGCCAGGTTCCGGAAAATCGTTCCGAGCCTGGCTTTTTAGAGTTATGATTTCAAAATTGGAATATTTTCTTCCATATTTTGAACGCTGTGATGCTGCTTTTTATACTTGCTTTTTTTAACGGGTATGATATAATGTTCATATATTTTTGAAAAGCGATAGATTTGAACATAAAACAGGCAGGGAAGCGAGGATTACACAATGGACAGACATGGACTTGTATGCAGGGCAGTACTGGAGCAGCCGGATATTACCCAGAGAGAGCTGGCCGGAAAGCTGGATGTCTCCCTGGGCACGGCCAATGGTTTGATTAAGGAATGTCTGGCAAAGGGATATATAGGAGAGGAAAGCAGCCAAAAGGGCAAGGCCCGATGGAGGCTTATGCCGGATGGCCGGAAGCTGTTAGACCAATATAAGGTGGACGGTGCCCTTATTATTGCAGCGGGCTTCGGTTCACGTTTTGTCCCCCTGACCTTTGAGACGCCCAAGGGGCTTCTGGAGGTCTTTGGAGAGCGCATGATTGAACGTCAGATTAAGCAGCTTCACGAAGTGGGCATAAGGAACATAACCATAGCAGTGGGATATCTGAAGGAGAAGTTTGAATACCTTATTGATAAATACGGCGTGGAGCTTCTGTACAATCCTGAGTATACCAGTAAAAACACCCTGACCACCATTTACCGGGCCAGGAAGGTGCTGGAGGGGCGCAATATGTACGTCCTGTCATCGGATAACTGGATGCGGGAGAATATGTATCATGCCTATGAATGCGGGGCCTGGTACAGCTCTGCCTTTCAGAGGGGAGAGACCAGGGAATGGTGCCTTTATTTTAATAAAAAGGGGAGGATCACCGGCGTAAAAGTAGGCGGACGGGACCAGTGGGTCATGTATGGTCCGGCTTATTTTTCCCGGGAATTTTCCCGGCAGTTCCTTCCGGTGCTGGAAGCTTACTATAAGACGCCGGGGACAGAGCAGTTTTACTGGGAACAGGTCTATGTGGACATGTTGGAGGGAGAGGCCAGACGGCGGCTTGAGGAGGAAGGCGGCGGACTGCTGGAAGCAGCCCAGGAAGCTGGCGGCCTGGCGGCCTCCCGGTGGGATGAAATAGAGATGGATGTGAACCGTCAGCCGGATGATCAGGTATATGAATTTGAGAACCTGGAGGAGCTGCGTCTGTTTGACCCCCGCTATCAGAATCATTCTGACAATGCGGCCATGAAGCTGGTCGCAGAGGTATTCAAGGTACCGGAATCCAGCATTAAGGATATCCGCTGCCTGAAAGCAGGCATGACCAACAAGTCCTTTCTGTTTAAGGTGGAGGACCGCCACTGCATCTGCCGCATACCGGGTCCGGGAACAGAACTTCTGATTAACAGGGAACAGGAAAAAACAGTCTACGATGCCGTTGCCTCACTGGAAATCACCGAGCATGTGCTGTACATGAATGAAAAGACCGGGTATAAGATAGCAGATTACTATGAAGGTACCAGAAATGCGGATTCCGCAGATTGGGCCGATATGGAGAAATGCATGTCCATGGTGCGCCGCCTTCACCAGTCAGGCATCACGGTGGCCCATTCCTTTGATATCCGGGAGAGGATCAGCTTTTACGAAAAGCTGTGCAGGAGCCACGGCGCCCTTTTGTTTGAGG
Organism: Enterocloster sp. 210928-DFI.2.20; assembly: GCF_020554465.1. Taxonomy (NCBI): domain Bacteria; kingdom Bacillati; phylum Bacillota; class Clostridia; order Lachnospirales; family Lachnospiraceae; genus Enterocloster; species Enterocloster sp. 210928-DFI.2.20. The sequence goes on along the minus strand of NZ_JAJCHK010000024.1, from coordinate 45,165 downwards.
ATTACGAGGAAGTAAAGGGGTGGATGGACTGGCTTATGGATACCCTTGACTCAATGGAACGCCCAAAATGCCTGTGTCATATTGATGCAAATGTGGATAACTTTCTCTTTTTTGAGGACGGCAGTGTAAAACTTCTGGATTGGGAGTATGCCGGCATGTGCGATCCGGTGATGGATGTGTCCATGTGCGCTATTTATTCCTATTACAAGGAAGAGGACATGGAGCGGCTTTTCAGGCTTTATCTCAGGCGGGAGCCCTCGGAAGATGAACTGTTTGCGCTCTATGCCAATGCTGCCCTGGGCGGATTCCTGTGGTGCCTGTGGGCTGTATATAAAAGTATTCTGGGAGATGAGTTCGGAGAATACACCATCATCATGTACCGGTATGCAAAAAAATATTATAGGAAATTACGGAAATTGTAATAAATTTGTTACCAAATGAATATGGGTTTGTGCTATAATCGGAGATATGTAAACGGTTGGGGATTCGTATGCCCCGGCCAGATATACCAGGCGAGGAGGATGACAAATGGGATATAAAAAGTACTGGGCGGCAATGGCGGCAGCCGGTATGATTGGGGCCATGTCATTGGGGTCTGTATTTACCAGCTATGCGGCGGACGGATGGAGTAAATCCAATGATAGTTGGACTTATATCTATAACGGACAGACACATACAGGATGGCTTCAGACCAGCGAGGGCTGGTATTACATGGACTTATCCACGGGACATATGTCCACGGGTTTTAAGCAGATTGACGGCAAGTGGTATTTCTTCAGGCCGAATGGTCTTATGGCCATGGGCTGGATTAATCCTGAGGACGGCAAGTGGTATTATATGCTGAACGACGGCAGCATGGTTACAGGCTGGCTGAAGATTGGCAATGACTACTACTTCATGCGGGGCAACGGTACCATGGCAACCGGCTGGCGTGAGATGGACGGGGCCTGGTATTATTTCCAGAGCAACGGAAAGTGCGTGGTTAATTCCTGGGCACAGATTAAGGACAACTGGTATCTCTTTGGCACGGACGGCAAGATGATGACGGGCTGGGCTAAAGTGGATAATGATTATTTCTACCTGAATACGGACGGCCGGATGCTGATCGGCTGGCTGAGCGACAGCGAAGGCAACAAATATTATATGGATACAAGCAACGGCAAGATGTCCACGGGCTGGAAGCAGATTGATAATTCCTGGCATTACTTCAACAGCAACGGACATATGATGACGGGATGGATTCAGCTGGACGGCAAGTATTATTATCTGAACCCTGCCAACGAGGGCAAGATGATTGCAGGTACCACAGCTACCATCAACGGTGTACAGTATAACTTTGACGGCAGCGGCGTATGCCAGAATGCCAACGGCGTATCGGCCCAGACACCGGGAACTGTGAACAATAATTCCGGCAGTTCCGGCGGCAGCGGCGGACCTGGAGTGTCCGGTTCTTCCGGCTCCGGTATCAGCAGCGGCACACCGGGCGGCTCCGGAAACAGTTCAAACGGCCCGACCAGCGGCAATTCCAATAACAGCCCATCCGGCTCATCAACTGCGCTTGAACCAGGACGGACAGACGGACCAGGTTGATTGACAGCGGTTTAATAAGGGGGGATGTGACAGCGGATGGCTGGACATCCCCTCTTTTTTGAAAAATACAAAGGTATGAGGAGAATACTATGAAAAATACGACGCAGATCATGAGGCGCTGCCACGCACTTGCCCTGGCAGGACTCATTGGAGCAGGGACAATTGTGCCTGCCGGTACATCCCTGGCCGTGGGACCGGGGGAGACCCAGTCCGCCACGGTCATATCTCCTGTAGGACCGGGGCAGAGCTCCGCTGGCAGCACAGGGACTGCTTCCGGAACAGGAAGCACCTCAGGACAGTCTGCTTCCACTGCAAATCCCAATGCGTGGAAGAAGGTAAACGGCGTATACCAGATGCCGGACGGCTCAGCTATCAATAATGTGCTGTTCCGGGGAATTGACGTGTCCAGGTGGCAGGGGGATATTAACTGGAGCCAGGTAGCTGCGGACGACGTGTCCTTCGTCATGCTGGGCACCCGTTCAAAGGGCGCAGTAGACCCTTATTTCCACAGGAATATCCAGCAGGCCAGCGCGGCAGGAGTCAAGGTGGGTGTATACATCTATTCCCTGGCCATGACGCCTGAGATGGCAGTGGAGGAGGCGAATTTTGTTCTCAACCTGATTCACGATTATCCGGTCTCCTATCCGGTGGCCTTTGACATGGAGGATTCCACCCAGGGAACCCTTTCCAAGGATGAGCTGGCAGCCATCGCCAACGCGTTCTGCGGGCGGATTTCAGAGGCAGGCTATTATCCGGTTATCTATGCCAATGACAACTGGCTTGCCAATAAGCTGGATATGAGCAAGATGAATTACCCTGTATGGGTGGCGCGCTATTCCGCCAAACCGGCCTATCAGAATCCCGTTATGTGGCAGGCAACCAGCACCGGCGCTGTAAACGGTATAAGCGGCAATGTAGATATTGATTTCCAGTTCAAGGATTTCACCTCTGTGATTCCGGCGAATACGTGGAGAACCATCAATGGCCAGACCTACTATTACCAGAACTATGCAAAGCAGAAGAACAACTGGATTCAGGATGACGGCACATGGTACTATATGAACGGGGACGGTTTGGTGTCCAAGGGCTGGCTTAACCAGTCCGGCAAGTCCTACTATCTGGATGACACTACCGGTAAGATGATAACCGGCTGGAAATCCGACAGCGGGAAATGGTATTACTTCGGCAGCTCAGGCGCCCTTTCCAAGGGCTGGATTAATGACAACGGAACCTGGTATTACAGCAACCAGGAAGGCGTGATGCAGACAGGCTGGCTGGACGACGGCGGGCGCAGATACTTCCTGGAGGGAAATGGGGCCATGGCAAAAGGCTGGACCAGCCAGAACGGGAAGTGGTACTATCTGGACAGCTCAGGAGCTCTTTCCAGGGGCTGGATCAATGACAATGGAACCTGGTATTACAGCAGCCAGGATGGCGTGATGCAGACAGGCTGGCTGGATGACGGCGGTGAGCGCTATTACCTGAAGGGGTCCGGCGCCATGGCCACAGGTTGGCGTGAGATGGATGGGGCCTGGTATTATTTTGAGGGCTCAGGACGTATGGCCAAAGGCGTGATCGACGTGGGCGGACTCCACTACTATATGGACCCATCCACAGGCCGGATGGCGGCAGGCACCACCGTGGATATAGGCGGCGTGGCCTATACTGCTGACGGAAGCGGAGTGCTCAGCCAGGTTGTGCAGGAAGCGGGAAATGAGACCGGAGACAGCCAGACAGGAAATGTACAGACCCAGGCGCCGGACGGCAGCCAGGGAGGACAGGCACCACAGCCTTCACAGAACGGCGGGGTATCTAACCAGGCACCGGGTTTGGGCCAGGCTGTCACCGGTTCATCCGGCGGACCGGGCGTGGTGGTCACGCCATTAGGGCCGTGACAGCCGCCGCTGGGTTTAATGTAATGGACAATAAGCTCAATCAGGGTATCATTTTTATCAGGATATAACTTCAATATGATGTAAAATCAGCCAAGCGGCGCCGGGAGCAGTCCCGGCGCTGTTTTCTTCTTCCCGCACATATTATGAAGTCTGTAAAGGGAGAAAAAGGTAAAAGCATTTTTATATTGCCCCTGCACATATACTGGATAGATAAGGATGCGAAATAAGAGAGGGAAAACAGGGTGAAGCTGATAAATAAGTCAAAGCTCCTGGCAGCTGTCTGCATAGCGGACCTTTTGCTGCTGGGCGGCCTTATCCATACGGTCAGGGGGGAGATGCCGGCCCATGTGTCTGCCGATGAGGGCTCCTGGGTCAGGGAGGGAGGGGATACCCTGGACCGGGCCAAGGGACTGGAAGGGAAATGTGTGGCTCTGACCTTTGACGACGGACCAAATGAGGATTGCACGGAAAAACTGCTGGACGGGCTGAAAGAGCGGAATGTCCGGGCAACCTTTTTTCTGATGGGACAGAACATAGAGGGAAACGAGGAGATTGTAAAGCGCATGAAGGCAGAGGGCCATTTGATTGGAAACCACAGCTACAGCCATGTGCAGCTTACAAAGGCCGGTTCAGACGCAGTCTGCCAGGCCGTGGACAGAACCAGCCGGATGATAGAAGAGATTACAGGAGAGAGGCCCCAATACATGCGCCCGCCCTATGGGGACTGGAATGAGGAGCTGGAGTGCAGGGTGGGCATGACCACTGTCCTGTGGTCTGTGGACTCCCTGGACTGGAAACTGCGCAATACCAACCGTGTGGTGAAACGGGTGCTTAAGGATGTGGAGGACGGGGATATCATATTAATGCATGATATTTTCCCCACTTCTGTGGAAGCAGCCCTGGAAATCGTTGACACGCTCACGAAGCGGGGCTATACTTTTGTTACGGTGGATGAACTGCTGATTGACTGAGGAGAATACAGATATGGATTTATTTGATTATATGAGAGAAAAGGATATGGAGAAGGAGTCGCCTCTGGCTTCCAGGCTCCGTCCGAGGACCCTGGATGAGGTGGTGGGGCAGCAGCATATTGTGGGAAAGGATAAGCTGCTGTACCGGGCCATACAGGCGGATAAGCTGGGATCCATTATTTTTTACGGACCTCCGGGAACCGGTAAGACCACCCTGGCAAAGGTCATTGCCAATACCACCAGTGCGGATTTCCGGCAGATTAACGCCACAGTGGCAGGAAAAAAGGACATGGAGGAAGTGGTGAAGGAGGCCAAGGACAACATTGGCATGTATGGAAGGAAAACCATCTTGTTTGTGGATGAGATCCACCGCTTTAATAAAGGACAGCAGGATTACCTTCTGCCCTTTGTGGAGGACGGGACCCTGATACTGATTGGAGCTACTACGGAAAATCCGTACTTTGAGGTAAATGGGGCTCTTCTTTCCCGGTCCAGGATATTTGAGCTCAAGCCCCTGGAAAAGGACGATGTCAAGGAGCTGATCCGCAGGGCAGTTTATGACAAGGAACGGGGAATGGGCATTTACGATGCCGACATTGACGAGGATGCAGCTGATTTTCTGGCAGACACGGCCAACGGGGATGCCAGGGCCGCGCTGAATGCCGTGGAGCTGGGGGTACTGACCACTGCAAAGGGAGCGGACGGACGGATTCACATTGATATGGCAGTGGCCCAGGAATGTATTCAGAAAAGGGCTGTCCGGTATGATAAGAACGGGGACAACCACTATGACACTATATCCGCGTTTATTAAAAGCATGCGGGGGTCGGACCCGGACGCGGCCGTGTATTATCTGGCGCGGATGCTGTACGCGGGAGAGGACATCAAGTTCATAGCCAGAAGAATTATGATATGTGCTGCGGAGGATGTGGGAAATGCGGACCCTCAGGCCCTTGTGGTGGCGGTAAACGCAGCCCAGGCCGCAGAGCGCATCGGAATTCCCGAGGCCAATATCATCCTCTCCCAGGCAGTGACCTATGTGGCCACAGCTCCAAAGAGCAACGCTGCCTGTATGGCGGTACAGAAGGCCATGGAAGCGGTGAGGAACGAACGGACTATGCCAGTGCCGGTCCATCTGCAGGACAAGCATTATAAGGGAGCGGAAAAGCTGGGACATGGGGCAGGTTATCTCTATGCTCATGACTATCCCAAGCATTATGTACAGCAGCAGTATCTGCCCGAGGGTATGGAGGGAACCGTATTTTATGAACCTTCTGACAATGGCTATGAGAAGCAGATAAATGCGCATATGAAATGGCTTAAAAGCTGATTTTCTCAAATTTTAACTTTACAATCCCTGATATTCGTGTATATAATAGGGCTATACATAGATTAGCTGGCAGTTTTCTTGATACTGCCGGCAGTCTGTTAGTCCCTGAGCAATTCCCAAATCTGGAATAAACCCCGAATTTGAATGAACAGAAGATAATTTGAATATAGACAGAAGGCGTACACCGGCTTTTTTTGCGGGTGAAGAATTGAATTTAATAAGGAGAAATACTATGCGTGAAAAACTGCAGACCCTGCCTCTTTCAGAACTAAAGGAAATGGCCAAGAGCCGTGGAATTAAGGGCATCAGTTCATTAAGAAAGGCAGAAATTATTGATTTGCTCTGCGATGAGGCAGAGAAAAACCCGGATATAAAGCCGGCGGAAATAAAACGGGAAGTAAAAACGGAAACATCCCGGAGCCAGGAAACGCCTCGGAGTCAGGAGATATCCCGGAGCCAGGAAACGCCCCGGAGTCAGGAGATATCCCGGAGCCAGGAAACACCCCGGAGCCAGGACCAGCCCCATGCCTTTGAGCGTAACCAGTCAAGGAGCCAGGATTATCAGGAAAACCGGAATGACAGCAGGGGAACGGATAACCGCCGCCCTGTTTCAAGAGGGTACGACAGCAAGTATACACAGAACAGGACCCAGACTCCCCAAACACATGGAAACAGCAGTATGAATAACAGAATGAGCCAGAACAGCGCGCCTTCCCAGAACGATGGAGAGCGTTTTGCCAGAGCGGACAATAGAAGTGACGCAATCGGCCTTTCCAGCCAGGATATGGCTGAGTTAGACAGCGGGATTGAGGCAAACGGCATACTGGAAGTCATGCCCGACGGATTTGGATTCATCCGCTGTGAAAATTTTCTTCCCGGTGAAAATGATGTGTATGTGGCACCTTCCCAGATTCGCCGTTTTAATCTGAAAACAGGAGATATTATAGTGGGAAACCGCAGGGTGAAGTCTGCAACAGAGAAGTTTGCGGCCCTTCTCTACATCAAGACGGTAAACGGCTATCCCCTAAGCGCCACGGAGACAAGGCCCAACTTTGAGGACCTGACACCCATCTTCCCTAACAGGCGGCTTCATATGGAAACACCTGGTGAGAGGAATACGGTGGCCATGCGTGTCCTGGACCTTCTGGCACCTATTGGAAAGGGACAGCGTGGTATGATTGTATCCCCTCCAAAGGCAGGAAAGACCACACTGTTAAAGCAGGTAGCAAAGGCAGTTACAACCAATAATCCGGATATGCATCTGATGATCCTTCTGATTGACGAGCGCCCTGAGGAGGTTACGGATATAAGAGAGGCCATTGTGGGTCCAAATGTGGAAGTAATCTACTCAACCTTTGATGAGCTGCCTGACCGTCATAAGAGGGTATCCGAGATGGTGATTGAGCGGGCCAAGCGTCTGGTGGAGCACGGACGTGACGTTATCATCCTGCTGGACAGCATTACCAGGCTGGCCAGGGCATACAATCTGACGGTTGCGCCCAGCGGCCGTACATTATCCGGCGGTCTGGATCCGGCAGCCCTTCATATGCCGAAGCGTTTTTTCGGCGCTGCCAGAAATATGCGCGAGGGCGGAAGCCTGACCGTACTGGCCACTGCCCTGGTGGAGACGGGAAGCCGCATGGATGATGTTGTGTATGAGGAATTTAAAGGCACCGGCAACATGGAGCTGGTGCTCGACAGGAAACTGTCTGAGAAACGTATCTTCCCGGCCATCGACATATTGAAGTCCGGCACCAGAAGGGATGACCTCCTGCTGTCCAGGGAAGAAGCAGAGGCAGTGGATATTATCCGCAAGGCCACCAATTCCCTGAAACCCGAGGATGCAGTGGAAAAGATACTTGACCTTTTCGCAAGAACCAGGAATAACAGGGAATTTGTGGAGAATGCCAAGCGGATTCGGTTTTTCTAGGAATATCAGGCTATGTCCTTTCGTTCCTTTAAAAGGTCGCGGATTTCAGCCAGAAGCTCTTCCTGTGTGGGACCAGCCGGTGCCGGTGCTTCTTCCTTGGCGTCTTCTTCATGGCGTAACCGGCTGCTGATGACGGCAACCGTCTTAATCATAAAGAACATGCACACGCCGATAATGAGAAAATCCAATATATTTTGTAGGAAGCTGCCATAGAGTATGGCGGCTTCTTCTACTTCTACCCCGTTTATAGTGGCCGCGGGATGGATGACATATTTAAGTGTGTTGAAGCTTGCGCCTCCGGTCAGGGCACCCAGTAAGGGCATCAGGATGTCATTGACAAGAGAAGTCACAATCTTGCTGAAAGCGCCGCCGATAATGACGCCCACGGCCATGTCGATGATGTTTCCTTTGAGGATAAATGCCTTGAATTCTTTCATTACGCTGTTAATGTTGCTCATTGGTAAAGCCTCCAATCATTTGTGATGACTTAAGTTTACACGAAATGTCCGTAATCTTCAAGTGACAGGTGCAGGATAGGCCGGATTTCCCGGCTTTACATTGGCTGTGGCGGGTGCTAAAATAGACTGGACATAGAGCAAACGGTATTTAACAATCGAGGTATGAATCATGGAAACAAAAAGAATTATTATAGAAGACAGAAATCATATAAAGGATGAGGAACTGAAAGAGGCAGCCAGCATACTGCGTTCAGGGGGCCTGGTGGCATTTCCCACAGAAACCGTGTACGGTCTGGGCGGCAATGCACTGGACGAGGACGCGGCAAGAAAAATTTATGCTGCAAAAGGGAGGCCCTCTGATAATCCTCTGATTGCCCATGTATCCTGCGTGGAGGAGGTGGCGCCTCTTGTAAAGGAGATACCGGAGGCTGGCAGGAAGCTGATGGAGGCTTTCTGGCCAGGTCCCCTGACCATGATATTTCCCAAGAGTGAAAAGGTTCCCTACGGCACAACCGGCGGTCTGGATACCGTGGCAATCCGTATGCCGGACGACCCGGTGGCAAACCAGCTCATTGCCCTGGCCGGAGTGCCCGTGGCCGCACCCAGCGCCAATACATCGGGACGGCCAAGCCCCACTACAGCCGACCATGTATGGCAGGATATGAACGGCAGGATTGAGATGATTATAGACGGGGGTCCTGTGGGAATCGGGGTGGAATCCACCATAGTGGATGTTTCGTCCGCGGTACCGGCTGTTCTGAGGCCGGGGGCCATTACCATGGAAATGCTTGCGGAGGTGCTGGGGGAGGTAAGCGTGGACCCGGCTATCCTGGGCCCTCTTTCTGCGGATGTCAGGCCAAAGGCGCCGGGAATGAAGTATAAGCACTATGCCCCCAAGGCTGACCTTACACTGGTGGAGCCGGGGACTGGAACAGAGCGGGAGAGCGGAGCGGAGCAGGTGACCGGAGCGGAGCAGAAAACCGGAGCAGAGCAGGTGACCGGAGCAGAGCAGAAAAACGGAGCAGGGCAGAAAACCGGAGCGGAGCAGAAAACCGGAGCAGACCGGAACACAGGGGCGGACCCGGAAACCGGATTGGATGAGACACAGCTCCAGGCCATGATTTGCAAGGTGCGGGAGCTCTCCCGGGAGAAGATTGAGGCCGGCTATAAGGTGGGAGTTATCTGTACGGACGAGTCCAGGGGATGCTATACAGACGGCGAGGTACGCAGTATAGGCGCAAGAAAAAGCCAGGCATCCGTGGCCCATAATCTTTACGCTCTGCTCAGGGAGTTTGATGATTTGGGAGTGGACTACATATTTTCGGAGAGCTTTCCCAAGGACCACCTGGGACAGGCTATTATGAACCGGCTTTCCAAGGCGGCTGGATATAAGATTGTAAAGGTATAATGCATCAGGCAGGAGGAAACATGGAAAAACAGACCTTAGGGGAGATTGCATCCCAGAAGCTTTTGGAGATGATACAAAGGGACGGCTATACGGCCGGAGATAAGCTTCCCACGGAAGCTGAGCTGGTGGAACTTCTGGGGGTTGGCCGCAACACGGTGCGGGAAGCTCTTAGAATTCTCATGTCCAGAAATATTGTCACCATACGCCAGGGCTCAGGCACCTTTATTTCAGACAAAAACGGTGTTTCCGATGATCCCCTGGGGTTTGCCATGATAGAGGACCGAAGAAAACTGACAGAGGACCTGATTCAGGTGCGTGTGATGCTGGAACCGCCCATTGCAGCTCTGGCAGCCCAGAATGCCACCGTGGAGGATATCCACCAGCTGGAGAACATACTTCTGGGCCTGGAGGAACAGATGATACTAAGGGAGGACTATGCTGACAAGGATTCGCAGTTTCACGCCCAGATTGCAAATTGTTCCCATAATCTGGTCATGACCAACCTGGTACCGGTAATCACAGACGGCGTCCGTGTGTTTGCCGGTGCTGTCCAGGAAACAGAGTATGAACAGACTCTTAAATCCCATCGCAGGATATTTGAGGCTATCCGGGACAGGAAGCCTGTGGAGGCGCAGCAGGCTATGTATTTCCACCTGATGTATAATGACAACCGTTATAAAGGTGAGATGCGGGATGGGAAGCAGGGGATGAAGGGGACGAGAGCTAAAGAACAGTAATGGCTTGCTGCCAAGGGGCTGTTGCGAAAGTAGATAAATAATAATCTACTGGAGCAGCAGCTCCTTTTCTGCGCAAAAAACAGAAAAGAGGGCACCGTTTCATCTATTTTCATTTTGGGACACACCTTTTGCACCTGTTTGCAGATGTTTTCAGATAAGGGTAACTTTTGTGGTGAAATAAAAAAAGGAAATATTCATCCTATAAATAGTTACGTTTTATTCGATTTTATCTTGACTATACCTTATAAATATGGTAAAAATAAAATATATTCATAGGATGAATTTTGTAATTATCCTTTAGGAGGAAAGCGGCATGAAACAACTGTATGATGTAATCATTATTGGCGGCGGTGTGGTGGGCAGCGCCATTGCCAGGGAAATGTCCAGATACCGTCTGAAAATAGGCGTTTTGGAAAAGAACCTGGATGTTTGCTATGAGACCAGCGGCCGGAATTCCGGTGTGGTCCATGGCGGGTTTGCTTATGACACAGGTTCACTGAAGGCCAGGCTCTGTGTGGAAGGCAATCAATTCATGGGACAACTGGCAGAGGAGCTGGATTTTAAATTCATCCGCTGCGGTAAGGTGCTGGTAGGCAATACGGCGGAGGATATGGAAACACTGAAACGGACCATCCGGCAGGGGGAGGAAAATGGTGCCGCAGGCCTGGTGCTAATTGGAAAAGAACGGCTCCATCAATTGGTTCCGGCTGTGGTAGGGGAATTTGCCATGTTTTCGGCTAACAGCGGAATTGTGGACCCTTTTAATTATACCATAGCCCTGGCTGAGAATGCCCATGCCAACGGAGCAGCGTATTATTTTGACCATGAAGTGACAGGAATACGGCGGGACAGCGAAGGAAATTATATACTTACGACGCAAAAAGGTGAATTCCACACCCGGTGGGTTGTGAACAGCGCCGGACTGGGCTGCGGCAACATTTCCGATATGCTGGGCATCCGCGGCTATAAGGTGATTGGTTCCAAGGGGGATTACATTATTCTGGACAAGCGTACAGGATATCTTCTTCCCATGCCTGTATATCCGGTTCCCAGCAATACTTACATGGGAATCCACGTGACCAACACTACTGACGGGAATGTCATTATTGGACCCAACGCAGAGATGGTAACAGATTTTACATACTATGGCGTGCCTCAGGAAAATATGGATTATCTGGCTAAGAGTGCTTCGGACCTGTGGCCATGTATCCATAAAAAAGATTATATCCGCAACTATTCCGGTATTCTGCCTAAATGGGTGGATGAGGACGGGGTTATACAGGATTTTAAGATAGAGATAAGGGATGACATTGCGCCCCGCGCCATTAATCTGGTGGGCATCGAGTCCCCCGGGCTTACAGCGGCAGTGCCCATTGCCCGTCATGCAATCAGTCTTATGGAAGAGAGGGAGAAACTTACGCCGAATCCAGGGTTTAATCCTGTGAGAAAAGGAATTCCTCATTTTGCGGAGATGACAAAAGAAGAGCAGGAGCAGATGATACGGCAGAATCCTGATTACGGCCAGGTCATTTGCCGGTGCGAAAAGGTAACCAGGGCTGAAATCCTGGCAGCCATTCATAATCCATTGGGAGTTGACACCATGGCAGGAGTCAAATACAGGACCCGCTCCATGATGGGGCGGTGCCAGGGAGGATACTGCCAGATGCGGATTGCGCAGATGATAGAAGATGAATTGGGAAAAAAGGTAACAGAAGTCAGGTATGCCAGAAAAGATTCACAGATGTTTTTCGGCAGAGTGCGGGAGGAGGCGTAGGAAATGGAGATAGACGTACTCATTGTGGGCGGCGGACCGGCGGGACTGGCTGCGGCTGTCCGGTTATACAGGAAAGGAATCCATAATATATTGATTGTGGAACGGGAAAAACAGCTGGGAGGAATACTCAGACAGTGCATTCATGACGGTTTTGGACTGACCCGTTTTAAAACCACATTAAGCGGGCCGGAATATGCACAGAGATTTATAGAAGAGGTGGAGGAATTAGGGATTCCTTACATCACGGACGCAACCGTTCTGGAGGTGGCAGAGGACAGGACAGTGACGGCAGCAACACGCCGGGGGCTTAAGGTATGGAGGGCCAAGTCCGTGATCCTTACCATGGGATGCAGGGAGCGTACCAGAGGCGCTTTGGGAATCCCCGGTGAGCGCCCGGCCGGTGTGTTTACGGCAGGGGTTGCCCAGGCTTATATTAACCTCTACAATGTAATGCCTGCAAAGGAAGTGGTTATCCTGGGCTCCGGGGACATCGGTATGATTATGGCCCGCAGGCTTACGCTGGAAGGCGCCCATGTCCAGGCTGTGTTTGAGATCCAGCCATATCCCAGCGGCCTGCCCCGCAATGTGGAGCAGTGCCTGAATGATTACGGCATACCGCTATACCTGAGCCATACGGTAACGGCTGTCCACGGGGACAACCGCCTGACAGGCGTCACGGTGTCCCGTGTGGATGAACACTTAAGACCTGTTCCGGGAACTGAAAAGGAATACAAGTGTGATACCCTGATACTTTCCGTGGGACTGATTCCTGAAAATGAACTTTCACTGGACGCTGGCGTGACCCTGGATGACAGGACAAAGGGCGCTGTGGTGGATGAACATTTCCAGACAGATGTGGCGGGGATTTTTGCTGCGGGAAATGTGCTCCATGTCCATGATTTAGTGGACTTTGTTTCCATGGAAGCAGAGAGCCTGGCGGATTCTGCTGCGGAATTTGTGCAGAAAGGATGTCTGCCTCCCTGTCCCATCGAAATAGGAACGGACAGCCATATTAACCATACCGTTCCCCAGAGAGTGAGCGGCACCAGGGATTTTAAGCTGTCCCTGAGGGTAAACAGTCCTTTGAAGGAATGCCGCATTGAAGTAAGGCAGGACGGCGTGTTGGTTGCATCAAAGAAAATGAAGAAAGCGATACCGGCCGAAATGATTGAACTTACGGTTAAGGCGGATAAACTGGTGTCCATGGGCCGGCTGGAGGTGAGCGCTGAATGTTGAGAGAATATACATGTATCATCTGTCCCAACGGATGCGATATAAGGGCGCAGATTGAAGAGAGGGAAGACGGAAGCAGACGGATTTGTTCTGTGGAGGGCGCCGCTTGCCCAAAGGGGAGGGCGTATGTGGAGCAGGAATTGACGGATCCCCAGAGGAATATTGCCACATCTGTATTGGTAAAGGGCGGCATACTTCCCCTGGCCAGCGTGAGGCTGACAAACCCCATACCCCGGGACCGGATTTTCGATGCAGTGAGTGAGATAAAAAAGTATACCCTGACCGCCCCTGTGAAAGCGGGAACTGTTGTCATACCGCGTCTCATGGGGTATGACACGGATGTGATTGTGACTAAATCAGTGCCTGAAAATAGATGATGGCAAAGCTGGGGCGGATGAAAACACAAAGAAAAGTCTGTTATTGTTGATGTAAGCAGCTATATAGGAAAACCACCCTGATACCTGGCAGTTGAGAGGGTGGTTTTTCTATCTTCATAATTCGCTCGGCCCCCTGCGGAAAGTTGTCTTTTGAGCATATTTACAGAGTTTGGTAATTCAACCAAGGCTTTTTGATATTAAGTTTTGGTTTACCCATGGAGGACTTATAATGGTTCTGTCAGAAATGCAGTTTATATCGCTGCTCCTCAAACCTGACGAAAATCTGCCCTGCACAGTAAAGGCCAATATACCCCTTAAAAAGATCCTTGGGCCGGCGGATGTTTTCGCAAAATAAAGTGTTTTCTACTAAATTCCGAACTCCTTGAACAATTGTTCCTGATAAGTCCTATCCGATGCTGCCCGGATAATGTCGTCCGCCCTTCCTGCATCTGCCAGCTTCACATTCAGTGCATTTGCGCGCCCCAGCCCCTGCTGGACTCCTTTTTCTATACCTTGTTCAATTCCTTTTTCAATCCCCTTCTCAACACCGTCCTCAAACAGCATTTTGCCTAAAACAGTCATTCCGATCCTCTCCTTTATCATCGCTAATTCATCTCTGTCCAAAAATTTTACTGCCAGCGCATACAGTACTGACTGCATTCTTTTTCGATCCTCATCCCCTGCTTTGAGTTCCTTACACTGAAGAAACTCCATGCCCTGGTAAATCCTTTGGCTCATCTCCATCTTTCCCGACATCAGAGGGGTCAGAAGCAGGGGAAATACATCATGGCGCCCCAGTGTCTTGCCCCGGCTGATTTTCCGCTGCAGCTTTTCAAAGACCTTGTCCGCATTTCTGTCCTTTAGCCGAACCACCTCTACTCTGTATACGTTCATTCCGTTGACCAGCTGGCTGAACCCTCTGGCCCCTGCTGATTCTGATTCCTGTTCACGCAGATAATCTGCTTCCATACAGCCTCCTGTTCCGGCAAGCCATATAAGAACCTATCCTCATTATAGCGTTTTCCGATAAACCAGACAATAGCCCTTCTGCCTTTTAATAAATAATTGGTGTGATATAAAAGTGGAAATGATTGCCCGATACATAAGGGGCAGAATAATGAGATGAATCGTTCGATTCAGATAATTTGAGATATTGTTAAAGATATAGAATAATGAGCGATAGTTACTTATATTCCGCTATCGTCTGGTTGTTATAATATAGCATTTATCCCGGAAAAAGGCAAGGACCGGAAAAACAGTTATTCACCGGTTATTCCCAGGGGTATTTCCAAGGCGTTCCCAAGATTTATGCAACTTTATTGATTAAATAAGCCCGGAATGTTATAATCCATTCA
The DNA here is from genome assembly GCF_020554465.1 of Enterocloster sp. 210928-DFI.2.20. Lineage (NCBI taxonomy): Bacteria > Bacillati > Bacillota > Clostridia > Lachnospirales > Lachnospiraceae > Enterocloster > Enterocloster sp. 210928-DFI.2.20. Next base: position 30,107 of record NZ_JAJCHK010000024.1, on the reverse strand, counting down.
CAGACAGAGGAAACTATAAAATACCAGCAACGATACCAGAAGCAGCCACGCAGCCGTTCCTGAATGTCCAGACAGGAGTTGTATTTATTGGACACTGCGGGAGCAGGCTGCGTGTGTGCAGAGACAGCCAGGCGGCTGCGGAAAGGATAAAAGGAGGAAAAAGAATGACCGGAAAACGTGTGGATTATATAACATGGGACGAATATTTTATGGGGGTGGCCCTGTTGTCGGGAAGACGTTCCAAGGACCCCAGTACCCAGGTGGGCGCGTGTATTGTCAGCCAGGACAATAAGATCCTGTCCATGGGATATAATGGTTTCCCCAAAGGGTGTTCGGATGACGAATTCCCCTGGGGCAAGGAAAATGAGAAGGAGGACCCCTACAATTCCAAATATTTCTACTCCACACACAGCGAGTTAAATGCTATTCTTAATTACAGAGGGGGAAGCCTGGAGGGAAGCAAGCTCTATGTGACCCTGTTCCCCTGTAATGAGTGCGCCAAGGCCATTATACAGTCAGGAATCAAGACCATTGTATACAGAGAAGACAAATATGCGGACACACCGGCGGTAATGGCTTCCAAGCGTATGCTGAATGCTGCGGGAGTGCGTTACTACCAGTACCAGTCCACCGGCCATAAAATCGAGCTAGAGGTATAGTCCCATGAAGATACTGCTGACGGCTGTCAACGCGAAATATATACATTCCAATCTGGGAATTTACAGCCTGAAGGCTTACGCAGACCAGGTATTGGGGCTGGGGGAAGCAGGCGGCAGGCATGAACGGGCGGAAAACCGTGGAATCGGGACCGGTGCCATGGATCCTGCGAAGCCGTCTATTGAGCTGGCCGAGTATACAATCAACCACCAGCTGGACCAGATTCTTCAGGATATATTCAGAAGAGAACCGGATGTGATTGCCTTTTCCTGTTATATCTGGAATATAGAATATATCAGATATCTAATCGCGGATTTAGGGAAAATACTGCCGGATGTGCCCATATGGCTGGGAGGACCGGAGGTGTCCTTTGATGCAGCTAAAGTGCTTGGGGAGCTGCCGGAGGCAACAGGCGTCATGAAGGGAGAGGGAGAGGAAACATTTGCACAGCTGGCCGGATATTATGTGGATAAGTTGTGTAAAAAAGGGACAGACAGTGGAAAAATCCTGCCGGACGGACAGGCCGGTCTGGAAAATATACCCGGGCTTGCCTTTCGCCTCCCCAATGGTTCGTTGGCAGATACCGGTGTACGCCGGGCCGTGGATATGAGCCGGATACCATTTCCATATAAGCATATGGATATAAAGGATTTGGAGCACCGCATCATTTATTACGAGAGCAGCCGGGGCTGCCCCTTTTCGTGCAGCTACTGCCTGTCCTCTATTGATAAGAGCGTACGGTTCAGAAGCCTGGAACTGGTCCTTGATGAGCTGGCTTATTTCCTGGAGGCCGGAGTGCCTCAGGTAAAATTTGTGGACAGGACCTTTAACTGCAATAAAAAACATGCCATGGCCATATGGCGGTTTATCCAGAGTCATGACAACGGAGTCACCAATTTTCACTTTGAGATTGCCGCCGATTTGCTGGACCAGGAGGAGATTGAGCTTTTGGGCCAGATGCGTCCTGGACTGGTCCAGCTGGAGATTGGCGTACAGTCCACTAATCCGGACACGCTTAAGGCCATACACCGCAAGACAGATATAGACGAGATACGCCGTATCACCGGCACAATCAATCAGGCACATAATGTTCACCAGCATCTGGACCTGATCGCAGGTCTGCCCAATGAGAATTTGGAATCTTTCCGTCATTCGTTCAACCAGGTATATTCCATGGAGCCGGAGCAGCTTCAGCTGGGCTTCCTCAAAGTGCTGAAGGGCTCTTATATGGAAGAAATGGCATTGACCTACGGCCTCTGCTATTCCTCACGGCCGCCCTATGAGGTCCTGTCCACCCGGTGGCTGTCCTACAGGGACATCCTGGAACTAAAGGGCGTGGAGGATATGACGGAGGTGTATTATAACAGCAGGCAGTTTGTCCATACTCTGTCCGGGCTTGCGGCAGAATACGGTTCGCCCTATGAAATGTTTCTGGATATGGCTGCATATTACCGTGAAAACAATCTCACCGGCATCAGCCACAGCCGCATAGCCAGATATGAGATACTGTACAGTATCATAGCCAGACGTAGGGATGCAGGGCTGGATGCCTCTGTTATGGAACGGTTCAGGGACCTTCTCATGTATGATTTATATCTCAGGGAAAATGTAAAAAGCCGCCCATCCTTTGCCCGGGACCAAAGCCCTTATAAACAGGCTGTCCGGCAGTTCTTTCAGAGGGAGGAGGAATCTCCCCATTACCTTATGGATTATGAAGGGTATGATTCCAGGCAGATGAGTAAGATGGCCCATATTGAAGCCATGGGAGACGGAACCCTGGTGCTGTTTGATTACAGGCACAGGGACCCGCTGACGTATAATGCAAGGGCGGTCAGAATTGGGTGATAAACTTTAGAACGTTGTAAATACAACAAAAACGTTGTGATGAAAGGACTGGATATATGCTGCAGAAGACCATTTTAAATGAACCTGAGACTGACAGAAAAACTGGCAGAGGGATAAAAAGTGACCGGGATACAAAGGCCGGCAGAGGGAGAAAAGCTGGCGGCGGCACAAAAACTCAGGGAAGGCCGAAAGCGGTCAGGGAGACAAAAGCAGAACTGGCCGCCCGTATTGCCCGTATCCTGGATGTATTGGACCGGGAATACGGTACGGAGTACCGCTGTTACCTGAATTACGAGACACCCTGGCAGCTGCTGATTGCAGTTATCATGAGCGCCCAGTGTACAGACGCCAGGGTGAATATCGTCACAGCTGATTTATTCCAGAAATACGATACCCTGGAGAAGTTTGCCGCGGCGGATTTAAAGGAATTGGAACAGGATATCCACTCCATTGGGTTTTATCACATGAAAGCTAAGAATATCATTGCCTGCTGCCGGGACCTGGTGGAACGGTTTGGAGGAGAGGTGCCAAGAACCATAGAGGAGCTGACCTCCCTTGCAGGCGTGGGACGTAAGACAGCCAATGTTATACGTGGGAATATATACAATGAACCCAGTATTGTGGTGGATACCCATGTAAAGCGTATTTCCAGGAAGCTGGGCCTTACAAAAGAGGAGGAGCCGGAGAAGATAGAGTATGATCTGATGAAGGTGCTGCCAAAGGACCATTGGATTCTGTGGAACATACATATCATTACCCTGGGCCGTACCATCTGCATTGCCAGGCGCCCGAAATGCTGTGAATGCTTTCTGCGGGAGGAATGTCCGGGCAGGGAGGCGTAGGTTTTTTTCAATCCGTTCCCTTCGCCATGCAGCACTTGCCTCCTTTTTTGCGTTCCTGCCTGCCGCCGGCCGGTCTTTCCTTTTGTCGGCCGCCCCTACTTCCGGCTCTGGAACTCAGAAGGGGATTTTCCATAATATCGTTTGAATGCGGCGCTGAAATAGGCCGCATTTTCATATCCTGCCCTGGATGAGATTTCATACATTTTCATGCTGGTATTCTCAAGCAGTCCCCTGGCTTTTTCCATCCTTACCTTAATCAGATAATCCGTAAATGTAATTCCTGTCTCGCTCTTAAATACAGTGCTGAAATAGGAGGTGCTTAAGCATACGGCTCCCGCCACCTCATCAATGGAAAAGGAGGAGGACATATAGTGGTTCTGGATGTACAGGATGGCCTGGTCTATGAGCTTTCCGTAACGGCTTTTGTTGATGCGTATGCTGTCGCAGATTTTGAACAGGTTCTGCTTCAGGTTTTCGATGCTGGACTCCAGTGTACCACCGGCTGCCACTTTTTTGAATTCTTCGATGGGATTCTGAAATATATCCTGAAGGTTGATTCCTGATTCCCCCAATTCCTTCATCAGATGGGTATAGAAGCTTCCCAGGGAAAATGTCATATACAGATAGCTCTCGCTTCCCTTCTGATAGAGCCATGTTTTTAATTGCTCCAGCTCTCCTGTAATCCCTTCCTTATTTTGTTCCTTGATAAAAGTAATAAGCCTGGTGTCCGGTATGGGATATCCCTGGCTGTCCTCCGGCTCATTATAGATATAAGACTCCACCTCCTCGTAAAAGATATCCGCATTGGAACCCTTGATGAAATGAAGCTTGCCTGCTTCATGGCAGGTCTGTACACTTTTGTGGAGCAGGCGGATGCCCTGGACAATGCTGCCCGAGGCGATGCTGACATCGCAGTAGCTCCCCTCATGGGGGAACTGCCTGCGTATCGTGTCCACCAGAATTTTCCGCCGGGCGGCCAGTTCCATCCTGGAGCGGGAGGTGAGGCAGACGCTGTAGCTGTACTGATGGGATTCCAGCAGATAAGAGCTGTCACCAAACAGAATCTGGCTCAGGGCCGAAAACCTGCGCTCTGACGCATAACGGATGTCGTCGGACAGCTTGCTTAAGCTGTGATCGTCCAGCTCCACCTGCAGGAAGCAGCACCATGAATCAGGCTCAAGGTCCAGCTCGTTTAAGACAATGCCCTCGGGGCCGGCCGCCTCCTGGACCGCCATGTTGCGCAGCAGCTGTGTGGCCATCAGACGCTTGTCGTGGTGGAACTGCCTGCAGTGGGAAACCGCATTCGTCAGTATGCGGTTCATGGCATCCAGATCAATGGGTTTCAGTATATAATCCAGGGCCCGCAGATGCATGGCTGTCCTGGCATATTCAAAGTCATCATACGCGCTGATGATGAGAAGCACGATGTTTGGGTTTAAGTCCTTTGCCAGCCTGGATAGCTCCAGCCCGTCGATATAAGGCATACGGATGTCGGTGATAAGGATGTCAGGCGGATTATCCTTCATCTGGTTCCAGGCATCCTGTCCGTCGGCAGCAGTGCCGGAAAGGCAGATGCCCAGTCCCTCCCAGTCAATCTGCCGGGATAACCCTTCCAGTATGATTTCATTGTCATCACAAAGCATTGCCTGGAACAAAAATATCATCTCCTTTCAGTTTGGGAATCTTTACGGTTACTTCGGTGCCAAAATCCGGCTCTGACGTGACGGTCAGACCGTAGCTGCTTCCAAAGAGGATATGGATGCGCTCATTGACATTGTAGAGCCCATACCCGGAATCCCTGTGGTCCGGGTGGGCGGCTGTTCCCAGCTGCTGCTGCAGTTTTTCAAGGGTTTCCTGGTCGATTCCCCGGCTGATGTCCTGCACGGACAGTACAAGGCTGTCCTCATCCTCGTAAATGCGCACCTGTATAAAGACCTTCTGCCCAGGCATGGGTATTGCGTGCGCAATGGCATTTTCAGCCAGGGGCTGCAACAGCAGCTTAAGAGTACGGTAGGAATACAGCACAGGGTCGCATTCAATGGCGTATTCAAATTTCTTGCTGTAAATCATGTTGGTGATAAACAGGTAGCTGCTTATGTGACGCAGCTCCTCCTCGATGGTGATGATTTCATTCCCCTTGCTGAGCGAAATCTTAAACAGCGTGGACAGCTCATTGAGCATTTTCTCCGCGTCCCGATTCTTGTCCATTCTCAAAAGCCACATGACGGAATCCAGGGAATTATACAGAAAATGGGGCTGTATCTGGGCCTGGAGGGCCTTCAGCTCCGAGTTCTTAAGCTTTTTCTGCTCCTCATAGATCTGGCTGATAAGCTTTTGGATCCGCTCCAGCATCTGGTTGAAATTCTTGCCCAGCCGTCCGAACTCATCGGAGGAGTGGTACGTGTACCGGACCGAGAAATCTCCATTTTCCACCTCCTCCATCATGCGGTAAAGAATCTGTACTGGTTTGTATACGGACTGGGATATAAGCATGGCCACATACAGGGAGGAGAATGCGATTATCAGCAGGACCAGCATGACAATATGGGTGATGTCCTTGCTGCTCTGGGTCAGAAAGCCCCGGTCTATGATGCCGGCAATCCTCCAGTTGGAATTCATCAGGGTACGGCTTACCACCAGGTACCCGCTGTCAGGCACTACCATGGATTTTCCCACGGCAGTGCCTGTGGATTCCAGAATATGGGATACCAGGCTGGGGGAAATGTCGATGGGATAGTGGAGATCGTTGCCTGCGTTGGAGCGGAACAGGATGCTTCCCTCCTGATCAATGATGCAGATGACCCCGTTGCTGAGACTGTGCTTGATTTTCTGGGTGATAACATCCTCTTTGATGTCGGCTGCCACAATGCCGTTGACCATACCCGAAGCCTTATCCATCACCGGCTGTCCCACTGTGATGAAGTTATCGCTGATAGAGCTGCGGACAATGAAGCTGCCCTCATGGGAAGGAAACCAGGTGGTTTCCCTGCTGCCCGCAATGGCCTTATACCATGTAGTCTCCCTCTGGTCCTCTGATTTGAATGAGTAGTAGTTGGATTTGTAGCGGCCGCCGTTCTGGCCGAACACATATACTCCGAAGATATCCTTGCGGTAGGTGGAGATAGAGGCCAGCTCCATGCTGCCGGCCAGGTCGTTGGAATACTGGTCCCGGACAGAGTCAAAGTCCATGCGCAGGTATTTCTGCATCTTGATATCGCCGGTCAGCATGTCGCAGAGATTCCAGGCATCATTGAGCAGGCTGTCAATGTCATCGCAGACAAGGTCAATGGTCTCGATGGAGGATTTCTCGGTCATGTTGATGATGAAATTGGTATAGAGATGATAGGCGGCAATTCCCACCAGGAGCACAGGGATACAGGATAGCGTCACAAAGGAAATCAGCAGTTTCCTGCGGAATGAAAGCTGTCGGAAGAAGTTTTTCATGAATCCCGTTTCCTTTCCTGTATTAATAGGCGGTGAGCGCATACTCGGCCGCATTCTCAGCAGTAATAATCTGATAAGGAATCATTACCATGGGGAATGGCTTGCAGTCCCGTTCCATCTGCTGTATCAGGAAAGCCGCAATAAATCCCCAGCGGGGGTTGCTCTCCACCGTGCCCAGATATTCTCCGGCAATGATGGCCTTGCACACGTCCTGGATGCCGTTGATGGACACAATGGCGATTTCACCCGGCGGCAGCCCTGCTACCTTGATGGCCTGGAGAGCCCCCAGCCCGTCTTCATCGCTGTGGGCAAAGACCGCGTCTATGGTCTGTCCCCGGTTGGCGGCCTTGATAAGTGCGTTTTCCATTGCCTTTTGGGCTGTTACCCGGTCAAAATTCCCGTATTCCACATCAATGATTTCCATGTTGGGATACTTCATAAGGGCCTGATGGAATCCTTTTGAGCGCGCCTGGGCTCCGGGTGAGCTCTCGGTGCCGTAGATTTCCACGATCCTGCAGGGCTGCTCCCCGAATTTATCCGCCAGCAGGCCGGCGCAAATCTGGCCTTCCTTCAGGTAATCCGCGGAGATAAGAGACACATAGTAGCTCTGGTCAATGGTCTCGGCCGACTGGTCAATGAGGATGACGGGAATGCCCGCGTCCTTGGCGTCCTGGAGCACCGGAGTCAGGGCAGACAGGTCCGCGGGCACAATGACCAGATAGTCCACACCCTCCCGAATCAGGCTGCGTATATCTTCCAGCTGCCACTGAACAGAGTGGTCCTCCGGTTCATGGTAGATAAAGTCCATCCCATTGGGAAGCAGGGCTTCGCGGAAACTGTTGATTTGGGCTGTTCTCCATGGATTGTCTGTCTCTATCTGGGAAAAACCCACATGGAGGCTGGAGCTGTCAGCCGGTTCCGGTTCCCAGTTTGCGGCCTGGTTGGAGGTATCATACAGGGTAATGGCCAGGATGACGCACAGGGAGCAGATGATGAGAAGGCACCAGTGTTTCCTAAACAGCAGCTTGAATCGTGTCTTAAATAGTATCTTAAACCATGTCTTGAACCATGTCTTAAACCGCAGCATAAACCGTGACATAGGCATCAGTACTCCGCCCACATGGTGACGGGGGAACTGTCAATGCCCTCTATTATCAGCGGAACGGCGGCTGCGTTTTTCAGAAAGCCGGACGGAAGTCCCTCCATGTTAACATCCTCGATGATGCAGATATAACGGTTGTGGTACATGCCAAGCATGATCTGGTGGGCCAGATCCCCATCCTTTGTGTCGCTGTAAGAGGCAAGGGACACAAAATCCAGGGCCAGGGCCTTTAAATGGCTCATATTATCCTGAAGGTACCGGGCCAGCCGGCTGCTGACAGCGGGACCATTGTTTTCATAGAGATCCGGTTTTTCTCTGCGGTATTTGGAGAAACCGGTGCGGATTAAAAGCAGATCAGCGTCTTTTACGTCCTCACGGTGGGGAATCAGATCCTCGGGCATGAGCTTTGCGCCAGGTTCCTTTGGAATATCCAGGAGCAGGGGCTTATGAAAGAAAAATTGCCCAAAGGGAACCTGGTCCAGGGGAATGCCCTTTCCGTAAAAATGCATGGGTCCATCCAGGTGGGTTCCGTAATGGTTAAAAAGATGGATGGTGCAGGTGTTGGCTGTGTCGCCTCCGGCAATGGAGGTGTGGGGTTCCAGACTGAATGCAGGGTTGCCGGGCCAGGTGGGCTGCCCTTTTTTTATAGGATACGATAAAATCTGATACATAAAATCCCTCCTTATGATAAAAATATCATCCCAATGTAACAGTTGTTATCATTAAATCACGATTTGCAGGGAGCGTCAATAAGATAGAATGAAATCAAAACATATTCCAATCAAATCATATATACATAAAAATATGGTCATAGTATACTAATGGCATCCGAAAAACAGTGCTGTTAAAGTGCAATATACACAAATGTACAGGTAGGGGGATTTAGATGAACGTAATTGATATTCACGCCCATATATATGAGCGGGTGGCGGGAATTACCAGGGGACAGCCCATGGCCTCCACGGATCTGGGGCGGGTCGCCATAGGAAATGAGGAAGTGCAGTTTCTTCCTCCGTCCTTTGAACAGAGCCGCAGCACAGCAGAAATGCTCATCGCCTATATGGACTGGTGCGGTATCGAAAAGGCGGTTCTTATGCCTAATCCCTATTACGGGTACCATAACCGGTACTTTGCGGACAGCGTAAAACGGTATCCGGACCGGTTGCGGGGGGTGGCATTGGTTGACATAATGAAAGGACAGGAGGCGGCCAGAGAGCTGGCGTCCATCTACGACCAGGGAATCCTGTTTGGCTTTAAGGTGGAAGTGGACAGCACCTTCCAGTGCGCTCCCGGAACCCGCCTTTCGGATTCCGGGCTGTCTCCTGTGTGGGACTGCTGCAATCAATACCATCAGCCGGTATTCATCCACATGTTCCGCACAGAGGACATTGAGGACGCGGGCTTCCTGGCCTCAGCGTATCCCAATATCAGCTTCATTCTGTGCCATATGGGGGCGGATGCATGTTTTAAAAAAGGGATGCCTGAATCCAATTACAGGGAAGTGCTGGATTTGGTAAAGAACCGTTCCAATGTATTCATCGACACATCCACCGTACCGGTGTATTTTGGCGAGGAATATCCCTGGCCCTCCTCCGTGGAAATCATCCAGGCATGCTACCGCCATGTGGGACCGGAGAAGATGATGTGGGCGTCGGATTATCCGGGCATGCTGAACCATGGCACCATGCGGCAGCTGATTAACCTGGTGGAAAAGCATTGCAGCCATATACCGGAGTCCCACCGGCAGATGATTATGGCGGATAACGCCAGACGGCTGTTTTTCGACGATCAGAGGTAACTTACGTATGACTGTTACTATTAAAAAAAGGAGAAGATGAGTTATGAGAAAAATGTTTACAGTAGGTTTGGCAGCAGTAATGGCAATGGGCCTGTGCGCCTGCGGTTCACAAAAGGCAGCGGAGACAACGGCTGCACCAGCGGCGGCAGAGACAACAGCCGCCCCATCCCAGGATGAAAAGAAAGAAGAAGCGGAAGAGACCACAGAGGCCCAGGCATCCTCTGAGACAGCCGGCGGTGAGGGATATGTGGTGGCCCTGTGCAACTATTCCATCGGAAACTCATGGAGGGCCCAGATGGAACAGGAGTTTGTGGCTGAGGCGGAGAAGCTGAAGGCAGAGGGAGTGGTAAGCGAGTACTACATTACCAATTCCAATGAGGATATCAACAAGCAGATCAGCGATATGCAGGATCTGATTACAAAGAAGGTAGACGCCATCGTTATTACGGCTGCCTCCCCAACAGCCCTTGCGCCAGTGGTAGAAGAGGCTGCTGAAGCGGGGATCAAGGTGGTTTCCTTCGACAATGTGGTGGAGACAGATGAGCAGGTGGCTACAGTAGGCATTGACGAGAAGGAATTCGGCCGTATCGGAGCAGAGTGGCTGGTGGACAAGCTGGATGGAAAAGGCAAGATTGTGGTCCTGAACGGTATCGCGGGAACAGCTACTGACTCCCTGCGCTGGGGCGGTGCTGAGGAAGTGTTCAAACAGTATCCCGACATCGAGATTCTGGGATCAGCCAACGCTTCCTGGGACTATGCCCAGGGCAAGGCTGCCATGGAATCCATGCTGTCCGCTTATCCGGAAATCGACGGCGTGTGGTCACAGGGCGGCGCCATGACACAGGGCGCAATCGACGCATTTATAGCAGCCGGCCGGGATCTGGTTCCCATGACAAGCGAAGGCAACAACGGCGCTATCCGCGCATGGATTGAAAATAAGGATAAAGGGCTGTCCTGCATAGCACCTTCCAATCCTACCTACACCAGCGCAGAGGCTCTGCGGGTTGTCATCAAAGCCTTAAACGGCGAGGATATTCCAGGGAACGTGGTCATGGATATTGAGACCGTTACAGAAGAAAATGTGGACCAGTATTACCGTTCAGATATGCCGGACAGCTTCTGGGTTCTTACAGAGCTGGATGACGCGACTCTTCAGAAGCTTTACAAGTAGTCAGCACGCTTTGGGGATGATGGACAGGCCGATGAATATCGGCCTGTTTTGCACATAAGGACCATGTCTGTTCCGGAGAGAGAAGGAGGTTAACAGTGGCTGAAGAGATTTTAAAAATGGTCAATATAACAAAACGGTTTGCCGGCATCACGGCCCTGGACCGGGTACAATTTTCCTGCAGTAAGGGGGAAGTACATGTGCTGGCCGGGGAAAACGGGGCCGGAAAGAGTACCATACTTAAGATTCTGGCGGGAATCCATCAGGCGGATGAAGGGGAAATATATTTCCATGGTAAAAAGGTGGTAATCCGGAATCCTGAGCAGTCCCAGAAACTGGGGATTGCCATGGTGTTCCAGGAGCTGACTCTGGTGGGGGAAATGACGGTCTGGGAAAATATTTATTTAAACCAGGAACCGGTTACCCGTCTGGGAAGAATCAACCGAAAGGAAATTAAAAAGCGCATTCTGGACGTCATGGACCGCTATGGAATCCATATTGACCCGGATGCCCCTGTGGGCAGTCTGCCGGTGGCGGAACAGCAGATGGCGGAAATCCTAAAGATTCTGGTCAGGGACCCGGAACTGATTATTCTGGACGAGCCAACTTCTGCATTGGCCAAAAAGGAGGTAGAGCAGCTGTATCAGATTATCCACAATCTGATTGCGGATGGCAAGACGATTATTTTCATTTCCCACCGTTTGGAGGAATTGTTTGAGCTGGGAGACCGGATTACCGTATTCAAGGACGGATGCTATATTGGGACCAGGAACATGAATGAGATAAATGAGGATGATTTAATACGGATGATGGTGGGACGCTCCCTGAATCATGTATTCCCTCCGCCTGTTTGCGAAGTGGATGACAGCCAGGTAATATTTGAGGTAAAGGACCTGGCGGACGCTGACCATAAGCTGAACCAGGTCAGCTTCCAGGTACATAAAGGAGAGATACTGGGGGTGGCCGGACTGCAGGGCCATGGACAGACAGAGCTGCTTAATGCTGTCAGCGGTCTCTATCCCCTGTCCGGGGGATCTATTATTGTCAATGGAAAGCAGGTGGGCATAAAGAACGCGGGGCAGGCCATTGCAAACGGAATTGCCCTGGTGCCCTCCGACCGGAAGAACCAGGGGCTGATGCTGGAGCTTTCCAACCGCCACAACCTGGCCATTTCCAGTATGAAAAAGCGCATGAAAGGATGTTTCATAGACAAAAAGGCGGAACAGGCATTCAGCGAGTCCATGGCGTCAAAGCTTTCCATTAAAATGGGAGGGCTGGACCTGCCTGTATCCAGTCTGTCGGGGGGAAACCAGCAGAAGGTGGTTCTGGGCAAGGAGCTGGCCACGGAGCCCAGGGTTATTCTCTTTGACGAGCCAACACGCGGTATTGACGTGGAGGCAAAACGGGAATTCTACCAAATCATGCATGACCTGGCGGCCCGGGGCGTGGCGGTGGTCATGAACTCCAGCGACATGCTGGAGGTAATCGGCATGAGCAGCCGGGTGATTGTTATGTACGAGGGCAGGATATCCGGTGTCCTGGAAAAAGAAGAGCTGACAGAAGAACGGATTATGCAGCTGGGCATGGGACTGGGAAAGAACAGGAAGGAAGGTGAGAAAGGGTGAAGGGCAGATTGAATCGAAACTTCTGGCATAAACACGGGCATACGGTTATCATATACGTGTTTCTGGCAGCTCTCATGGTTTTTGTAAGCATATTTAATAAGGACTTTTTTACTCTGGGGAATTTCAAGAATCTTCTGCGTTCCTCTTTTCCGCTGCTCATGGCAGCCCTGGGGCAGACGCTGATCATTCTCACAGGAGGAATTGACTTGTCCCTGGGAGGAATTGTGGCTCTGTGCAATGTGGTCTGCGTCATGTCCATGAACCCGGACTCTGCCTGGGGATTTGTCCCTGCCCTGGGGGCAGCGGCTGCGGTGGGCCTGGCCTGCGGGGCTGTAAACGGTGTCCTGGTCACAAAAGGGCGCCTGGCTCCCATCATTGTAACCATAGCAACCACAGCCGTATTTGACGGAATGGCTTTACTGCTCATGCCGAATCCGGGGGGGAGTGTGCACAAGGCGTTTGCCAAGTTCCTGACACGGGGATATTCCGGTGCGGTACCCTTTCTTCTGTTCATCCTCATCCTCTGTCTGGTGAGAAGTCTCGCCAACAGCACTCCCTACGGAAAGGCCCTGAGGGCCATTGGAGGCAGTGAAAATGCGGCCTACTCCACCGGCATACGGGTGGGAAAGATAAAATTCTGCGCCTACTGTCTGGCCGGGCTCCTGTGCGCTGTGGCCGGAATATTCTTAAGCGCCCAGATGAATTCGGCTGACGCCACCATAGGAAAAAATTACGCCATGAACGCCATCACTGCCACGGTGGTGGGCGGAACTGCCATGACAGGCGCGGTGGGAGACCCTCTGGGTACCATAGCAGGCGTGTTCATCATTTCCATCATCAACAATATGCTGAACCTGTTTGGCGTTTCTTCATTTTACCAGTTCATATGCCAGGGCCTGATACTGATTGCAGCCCTGTCGCTCAGCGCGCTGCATAAGAGGCATTAGGGCCTGTGGGGACTTATTATTAAGGATAGAAAGGTAAGGTGAAAGAAAGTGGGAGAAGAAAAGAACAGACAGGCTTCCAATCTACAGTTTATTAAGAAAAATGCAGGCAGCTCCCAGGTTATGGTCTATGTTATACTGGTGGTATTATTGCTGGCGGCCCAGCTCATGTCACCGGGCTATTTAAAGCCCACCCATGTGGCCGGAATCCTGAGGCTGGCCTCCTTTATGGGAATCGCCGCAATCGGCCAGAACCTGACCATACTGACAGGAGGAATTGATTTATCCATCGCCAATACCATCACCTTTGCCAACGTGATTGCGGCGCAGATCATGATGGGCCGAAATGAGAATCTGCCCGCTGCGCTTTTTGCAGTTATTGTCATGGGTGTGATGGTGGGATTTATCAACGGAGTGGGAATCCATTGGCTTAAGATACCGCCCTTTATCATGACGCTTGGTGTGGGAACGGTTATCCAGGGCGTGTTTCTGATTTACACAAAGGGCGCCCCCAAGGGCAATGCATCTCCCCTTCTGAAGGCCATCTGCGGACAGAGCTTCATAGGCATCCTGTCCGGCATTGTGGTCATATGGGCTGTTATGGCGGCTGTGACCATTGTGCTTCTGCGGAATACTCCCTACGGGAGGAAGATATATTCCGTGGGCACCAACGAGCAGGCGGCCAGGTTTTCGGGAATACACACAGGAAGGGTGACATTTTCCGTGTATCTGATATCCGCGGTCATAGCAGCTGTCTCCGGTTTCTTCCTGGTGGGATACACGGGTACCAGCTTCCTGGATGTGGGCACCAGCTACAATACAAAGACCATAGCGGCCGTCATTATCGGAGGAACCGCCATTACCGGAGGAAAGGGCGGATATATCGGAACCATAGCAGGGGCAATCATCATGACCATACTGGATGATTTTCTGACCATTGTCAATATTCCGGAGGCAGGGCGTCAGATCATGCAGGGAGTTATCATCGTACTGCTGGTACTCATATACAGCAGGGAAAAGCGTAAGAAGTAGGCCGGAAGACAATTCATGGAATCACTCATGAAGCAGTACAGGAAGCAGTCAGGAAACAATACAGGAAGCAGGGGGAATCATACATGTTGAAAAATATAGCTGAGTTCAGCGCACAGACAGAGTCAGGGGAGCTGTCTTCGCATCAGGCGGTGGCAGTGATGGATTGTATGCTGGAGGGACTTCCGAAGGCCGGGCGTATCCTCTTAGTGCCGCCGGATATCACACGCTGTTATTCCTACGGGGGTGTCATCACATCCTATCTGTATCACCGTCTGAGCAGGGAGGCAAAGGTGCGCATCATGCCTGCGGTGGGGACCCACAGGGCCATGAGCCGTGAGGAACAGATACGGTTTTTCGGGGAGGACGTGCCGGAGGAGGTTTTTCTGTACCATGACTGGAGAAAGGACACAGTCCCTGTCGGCACGGTGCCGGGTGCCTATTGCGGCAAGGTGTCCGGGGGCAGGTACACGTCGGATATCGGTGCGGAGGTGAACCGCTGTGTGGTGGATGGAAGCTTTGACCTGATTCTGTCCATCGGCCAGGTGGTTCCCCATGAGGTCATCGGCATGTCCAATTACACCAAGAACATACTGGTGGGGCTGGGAGGAAGGCCCATGATTAACGGTACCCATATGCTGGGCGCTCTCTGTAATCTGGAGACAATTATGGGAAATACGGACACGCCGGTGCGGGCGGTGTTTGACTACGGGGAGGAACATTTTCTCCGGGATGTGCCTCTGGCATACATACTGACCGTTGCGTCGGAGCAGGAGGGAAGGACCGCCCTTCACGGCATCTTTACCGGGGCGTCCAGGCAGGTCTATGAACATGCGGCTGCGCTGGCAAAAAGACGCTGCATCACACAGGTGGAACGCCGGGCAAAAAAGGTGGTGGCTTATCTGGAGCCGGAGGAGTTTTCCACCACCTGGGTGGGAAACAAGGCCATTTACCGCACCCGTATGATGATTGAGGACGGCGGGGAATTACTTGTCATTGCGCCGGGAATTAAGGGGTTTGGCGAGAACCCGGAGGTGGACGGTCTCATACGCCGTTACGGCTATAAGGGAACGCCCTATACCATGGAACTGATGGAAAATGGGGCATTTCCCGGCTCCGCCATGGTGCCGGCCCATATGATACACAGCTCCTCTGAGGGCAGGTTTACCATTACCTATGCCGTAAATCCGGAATATGTGTCCCAGGACGAGATAGGCCGGATAGGGTATGAATTCATGGATGTGAAGGACGCGCTTGCCAGATATCCTGTTTTGGAGATGGAGGATGGATGGCAGGAGATGGAGGATGGGGAGGAGATATATGTAGTAAAGGCCCCGGCTCTTGGGTTGTGGAGGGTGATGGGCGCGTAGGGTACCTCCGCGAAGCGGGGCAGGGCAGGCAGCCACGGGATCGGCTGTCCGCCCTGCCCCGCTTTGCGGACTGTATCCTCAGGCCATGAAGAAGGAGAGGATGCTTTTCTTTGCAATGAATATTCAGTTCCTGTTCATGAAAATGTTCTGTGCCATGTTGATTTCTTTATTATTCTATTATTTCCAGTTCCATTTCCTCCATAAGTGTAGTAGAATGGGTCATAAATATAAGGATTGTCTTTAACTATGATTTCATAATGGTTTTACGGTGTTTATTGGAAAGAGGAAGATATGACGAATTCGTACATAGCCCTGGACCTGGAGACGACGGGACTTGAGGCCAGGCTGGATAAGATAACGGAGATTGCTGCCCTGAGAGTGGAGGACGGCCGGGTGGAGGAAAGGTTTGTAACCCTGGTGAATCCTGGGCGGCAGCTGGGGGAGAGGATTACGGCTCTTACGGGGATTACGGATGATATGGTGAAGGACGCCCCTGTGATTGAGGATACGATTGGAGATGTGGTCCGGTTCTGCGGGAATCTGCCTTTACTGGGGCATAATATATTGTTTGATTACGCTTTCCTGAAACGGGCCGCTGTGAACAGCGGGCTGGATTTTGAACGGGAGGGCATTGATACCCTTGGCATCTGCCGGCTGTTTATGCCTGCGGATGTAAAACGGAATTTGACCTGCGCCTGCTCTTTTTATGAGGTTTCTCAGTCTGCGGCCCACCGGGCGCAGGCGGATGCGGAGGCGGCTCATAGGCTGTATCAGGTGATGATGGCCCGCCATGGGGAGGAGCATCCGGAAGCTTTTGCGGCGAAACCCTTGATTTATAAGGCAAAAAGAGAACAGCCGGCCACAAAAAGACAAAAAGAATACTTGCACGATTTGTTAAAATGTCATAGAATAGACGTAACTGTGCAGATAGATGCCATGAGCCGCAGTGAGGTGTCGCGGATGATTGACAATATTATCTCCCAGTACGGACGGATGACCAGCAGAATATCCGGGGAACAGAAAGACTAAAGAAGAGATTCTGAGGCATATTATTAAAAGAGGTGAATGTACAATGCTTAATATGAGAGATCCAAAGACCAAGAAGATCATTTCCACCATCATTGTTGTTGTATTAGTGTTGGCTATGATTGTTCCTATGGCCTTAAGCGCACTTATGTATTAATTGCATTACAGTTTGGAAGAGGAGAATTTATGAGGAATCGTATAGGAAATGCCGGCCTGACAGCGGCCATCAGTATGGCGCTGCTTGCGGCATTTCCAGTGATTGCCTGGGCGGCGCCTGTGCTGCCGGCCGGGATAACCGCAGGCAGCCAGAGCCTGGCCGGAATGACGGCTGAGGAGGCGAAGGCAGCGGTCCAGGAATATGTGGACGGCCTGGCGGCCCAGTCAGTGACCCTCAGCGTGGATGGACAGGATGTGGCCACCACAGCAGGGGAATTGGGCTTTCACTGGATTAACACAGACGTAATTGATGAGGCGGTCAGCCAGTATGCCGGCGGCAGCCTGATTAAACAGTACATGATTGAAAAAGATCTGGCGGCAGCGCCCGTGGAGGTTGAACTGGAGACAGAGGTGGATTCCGCGAAGGTGAAGAACTTTGTGGATACACAGTGCCAGGGAATCACGGCAGAGCCCCAGAATGCATCTATAACCAGAGAAAACGGACAGTTTGTCATTACGGACTCTGTACCCGGCCGGGTGGTTGACGTGGCGGGAACCGAGGCAGCCCTTAACGAGGCCCTGGAAGGCGGACTGGACCAGCCGATAGAGGTAACAGCCCAGGTAACAGAAGAACAGCCGGTCATTACCAGTGAGGCCCTGGCTACCATTCAGGATGTGCTGGGCACATATACAACTGATTTCAGCAGCAGCGGCGCAGCCCGCTCCACCAACCTGGCAGTAGGCGCGGCCAAGATTAACGGTCACGTTCTTATGCCCGGGGATGTCCTGTCAGGCTATGAATGCCTGCAGCCTTTTACCACAGCCAATGGGTATAAGACAGCGGCGGCTTATGAGAACGGCCAGGTCGTGGACAGCATCGGCGGAGGCGTGTGCCAGCTGGCTACCACTCTGTATAACGCTTCCCTGGAAGCGGAGGTGGAGATTGTCCAGAGACAGAACCACTCCATGATTGTCACCTATGTGAAACCATCCAGGGACGCGGCCATTGCAGGCACTTATAAGGATATTAAGATAAAGAACAATTACAGTACCCCTATTTATGTGGAGGGTTATACCTCTGGCAGGAAGCTTACCTTCACCATATACGGCAAGGAGACCAGACCGGCTAACCGCAAGGTGGAATACGTGTCTGAAACCCTGGGAAGCACCAGTCCGGGAGAGCCGCAGCTCATTGTAGACAACACCCTGGCTCCGGGAGCAAGGGTCAAGGTCCAGTCATCCCACACAGGACTTAGATCCAGATTATGGAAGGTAGTGACGGTGGACGGCGTGGAGCAGGAGAGAACCCTGCTTAACAAGGACACCTACAATGCATCCAAGGCCATTTACCGGGTAGGTCCTGATCTGCCGGTAGCATTGCCGGTTGTGCCGGATGTGACGGCGCCTGTGGATACAGCTCCGGCAGAGACAGCGCCGGTAACCGGCGTGGAGGGAGGCCCGGGCGTGACGCAGCCGGCGCCTGAGCCGGCCCCGGCCCCGGAGGCGAACCCGGCGCCCGCGGCGAATCCAGCCCCGGAAGCGAATCCGGCGCCCGCAGCAAACCCTGCCCCGGCCCAGGGAGGCCCCACGGTCACCCCGGTGGAGGGACCATAATGCGTACGGCAGGACAGGGACCGGGCGGGTTTGAGAAGCGCGACGGCTTTATGAGACCGGGTCAGGATTTGGTGATGGCCGGTTATGCGGGATTTGCAGGGACTGTAAAGATAGGAGCAGAAAAGCGGGATTTCCTTAAAACGCGCTTTTCGCCTATGTTCTTAAGGTGTCTGGATGAAACGGAGCCATATTCCGTGGAACAATGGATAAAACGTGAACAGAAGGAGGAGCACTGCTCCTTCACTGTTTACGAGTATGCAGGAGAGGGCGGCGTATTAGCTGCCCTTTGGAATTTATCAGGTATATTTAACGCGGGAATTGATGCGGACCTCAGGTGTATGCCCGTGAGGCAGGTAACGGTAGAGGTGTGTGAGTTATTTGAGCTGAATCCCTACCGGCTGTACAGCGGAAACTGCGCCGTCCTGGTGTCAGACAGGGGCGGACAGCTGGTGAGAAGGCTCAGGGAAGAAGGAATTCCTGCGGGCGTTATCGGAAGTGTGGCGGAGGGAAGTGCCAGGCAGATACGCCACGGACAGGAGGGCGCAGGTTTTTTAGAGCGGCCCCGGCCCGACGAACTGATAAAGATAATATGAGACGGTTTGGAAGTTATGTAAATTAATAAATTGTGCAATTCAATAAGTTATGTAAACAATGGAAGGATGGAGGATGATATATTATGAGGGAAAAGATACTTGCAGTCATTGAGAAAAACAGCAGAATCGACCTTAAGGACCTGGCCGTGCTGCTGGGAGAAAGCGAAATAGCGGTGGCTAACGAGATAGCGGAGATGGAGAAGGAACACATTATCTGCGGATACCACACACTGATTAACTGGGATAACACCAGTGAGGAAAAAGTAGTGGCGTTAATCGAGGTAAAGGTGACTCCGCAGAGGGGAATGGGCTTTGACAAGATAGCAGAGCGCATTTACCAGTACAGCGAGGTGGAGGCCGTGTATCTCATGAGCGGCGCCTATGATTTCACTGTGTTCATCGAGGGCAGGACCATGCGCCAGATTGCCCAGTTCGTATCCGACAAGCTGGGACCGATGGAATCTGTATTAAGCACTGCAACCCATTTCGTATTGAAAAAATACAAAGACCACGGCACCATTATAAGTGAGCAGGTGCAGGATGAAAGGATGCTGATTACTCCATGAGAAACCCATTATCAGATAAAATCGTAAAGATACCGCCGTCCGGTATCCGTAAATTTTTTGATATTGTAAGCGAGATGAAGGACGCCATCTCCCTGGGCGTGGGCGAGCCTGACTTTGAGACGCCCTGGCATATCCGCGAGGAGGGTATCTACTCCCTGGAAAAGGGGCGTACCTTCTACACCTCCAATGCCGGCTTAAAGCCCCTTAAAGTGGAGATATGCGAATATTTAAAACGCAGATGCGGCGTTACATATGACCCGGACCAGGAGATACTGGTAACGGTAGGCGGAAGTGAGGCCATCGACATTGCGCTGAGGGCTATGTTAAACGAGGGGGACGAGGTACTGATTCCCCAGCCCAGTTATGTATCCTATATGCCCTGCGTTACACTGGCAGACGGTGTGCCCGTAACCATTGAGCTGGAGGAAAAGGACCAGTTCAAGCTGACCCCGGAAAAGCTTCTGGAGAAGATTACAGACAAGACCAAGATTCTCGTCCTTCCCTTCCCCAACAACCCGACAGGCGCCATTATGGAAAAGGAAGAACTGGAAGAAATTGTAAAAATCGTCCTGGAAAAAGACCTGTTTGTGATTTCCGATGAGATTTATTCAGAACTGACATACAATGGAAAGCGCCATGTGACCATTGCCTCCTTCCCGGGCATGAAAGAGAGGACCGTGCTTATCAATGGCTTCTCCAAGGCCTATGCCATGACGGGCTGGCGTCTGGGCTATGCCGCAGCGCCCCATATCATTCTGGAGCAGATGTTAAAGATTCACCAGTACGCTATCATGTGCGCCCCTACCACCAGCCAGTACGCAGCTGTATCAGCCATGAAGAACGGGGACCCGGATGTATCCATGATGCGGGAATCCTACAATCAGCGCAGGCGTTTCCTTCTCCACGCTTATGAGGAGATGGGCCTTACCTGCTTTGAGCCAATGGGCGCGTTTTACACCTTCCCCAACATCAGCCGCTTTGGGATGACATCAGAGGAATTTGCCACCCGGTTCCTGGAAGAGGAAAAGGTAGCTGTGGTGCCGGGTACTGCGTTTGGAGACTGCGGGGAGGGATTCGTGAGGGTATCCTACGCCTACTCCCTGGATAACCTGAAAGAGGCTCTGGGACGCATGGAACGGTTCGTAAAAAGACTGGACGGCAGGGAATAACAGAAAGGCGCGGCATACCATGATGAATATCGTACTATTAGAACCGGAAATGCCATCCAACACAGGCAATATCGGCCGGACCTGCGTTGCCACCCAGACCAGGCTCCACCTCATCGAGCCTTTGGGGTTTAAGCTCAATGAAAAGGCCTTAAAGAGGGCAGGGCTGGACTATTGGGACAAACTGGACGTGACTGTGTACAGCGATTATAAAGATTTCCTGGAGCGCAATCCCCAGGCCTCAGGCAACATGTACTTTGCCACCACCAAAGCCCGCAAGGTGTATTCCGACGTGACCTACGGTCCGGACTGCTATCTCATGTTCGGCAGGGAAAGCGCCGGCATCCCGGAGGAGATTCTGGTGGACAATGAGGACCACTGTATCCGGATTCCCATGTGGGGCGACATCCGTTCCCTAAACCTGTCCAATTCCGCGGCAATTGTACTGTACGAGGCGCTGCGGCAGAATGGGTTTGAGAAACTGGAGCTGAGGGGCCAGCTTCACCATCTGCACTGGAAGGATGAATAGGCAGGCCAATATAGGCAGGTAAATAGAAAAAAAGACAAAAAACAGGCAGAATAACAAACAAATAAATGAAACACCCCTGGAGCAAGGAAATCATATATGATGATTCGCCGCTTTGGGGGTGTTTTCGGATGGGCATGATAGCGCCTGAATTGCGCAAACAGTTTGTACATTATATACAAAGTGGGAAATAGGGACGGTACGCCATTTCTCCTGTCATAAACAACCAAATCTTTACATACCCTAGAAGTAGCTGAAACGGCAGCTTCCCGTTTCGACTAAATGTGATGGGATAAGAGTGTGGAGGGGTTGTGGATGAACGAGAAGTACGTGGAAGCCTTAGAACAATATGATATGGAAGTAAGAGCCGTGAGAAAAGGCCGCGGTTCCTGGATCTGCGAGACAGACCAGGGCTGCAGGCTTTTAAAGGAATACCGTGGGACAGCCAGGCGTCTGGAGTTTGAGGACGAGGTCTTAGGACGGCTGGATACCAGAGGAAGCCTGAGGGCTGACCGGTATCTGAGGAACAGGGAAGGCGGCCTGATGACCGTGACCGGCGACGGCACCAGATACATATTAAAGGACTGGTTTTTGGACCGGGAATGCAATATAAAAGACGGATATGAAATACGCCAGGCCCTGTCCAGGCTGGCCATGCTGCACAGCCAGCTGCGAAAGATTGAGTTTAAGGAAGAGTGGAATATGGGTTCCATCCTGTCCGGCCCTCTGGAAGAGGAGCTGGAGCGCCATAACCGGGAAATGCAGCGGGCCAGGAATTATATCAGGTCCAAGCGCAAAAAAACAGAATTTGAGCTGTGCGTCATCGGCAGCTATCAGATGTTTTACGACCAGGCCCTGGAAGCGGTACAGGGCATACGGGAGCTGTGGCCCGGAGCGGATGAACTGCCGTCAGAGGGCACCGGACCGTATAATACCGGGAAATGCCTGAAGCTGGGGCCATACCAGGAGGACCAGGATGCCCTGGAGGCAGCGGAGGTCCAGCCTCCCGTCAAAAAGGACAGGAAGCCCCTGTACCTGTGCCATGGAGACCTGGATCAGCATCATGTGCTCATGGGAGGCAGTTACACAGCCATCATCGAGTACAACCGGATGCATCTTGGAATACAGATATCGGACCTGTACCGTTTCATGCGCAAGGTCATGGAAAAGCACGGATGGAACCTGGATCTGGGACTGTCCATGCTGGATTCCTATGAGAGGGTGCTGCCCATGGAGCCGAAGGAGAGGGGATGCCTGTACTACCTGTTCCTTTATCCTGAAAAATACTGGAAACAGCTTAACTTTTACTACAACGCCAACAAGGCCTGGATACCGGCCCGGAATACTGACAAACTGCGGGGCCTGGAGGAACAGCAGCAGGCCAGGAACAGCTTTTTAAAACGCCTGAAAGCGGACTGTAAGGGCTGTGTCTGACGAAAAATAATAGAGGGTTGTACTTCCTTTTTCTGGTTTGATATAGTATAATCTTAATCAGAAAATACGCTGCGGACCGGCCTTTCCGGCTGTGCTGCAGCAGAATGCCGGCAGGTCATGCGGGGAATATCACATTCAGGAGGGAGTATAAAATGAAAGATTACATGAAGATATACCAGGAATGGTTATCAAACCCCTATTTTGATGAGGACACAAAAGCAGAGCTTCGCGCCATAGAAGGTGACGAAAATGAGATTAAAGAGCGTTTTTATATGGACCTGGAGTTCGGAACAGCAGGACTGCGAGGTGTTATCGGTGCCGGCATTAACCGGATGAATATTTATGTGGTGAGACGTGCCACCCAGGGCCTTGCCAACTACATTATAAAGCAGGGCGGAGCAGATAAAGGCGTGGCGATTGCATATGACTCCCGCCATATGTCCCCGGAATTTGCCATGGAGGCGGCCATGACTCTGGCAGCCAATGGAATCAAGGCATATAAGTTCGAGTCTCTGCGTCCCACACCTGAGCTGTCTTTTGCAGTGAGGGAACTGGGATGCATAGCCGGCATCAATATTACAGCCAGCCATAACCCGCCTGAGTACAACGGATACAAGGTATACTGGGAGGACGGCGCCCAGTTTACACCGCCTCACGACAAAGGTGTGACAGAGGAAGTGCTGGCCATAGAGGACCTGTCCACGGTAAAAACCACGGACGAGGCATCTGCCGCAGCAGCAGGCAAGTATGAGGTTATCGGCAGGGAAATCGACGATAAGTACATTGCCCAGGTCAAGGCCCAGGTTGTGAACCAGAAGGCCATTGATGAGATGCAGGACCAGATCAGCATTGTGTACACGCCGCTTCACGGCACAGGAAATATTCCGGCCAGAAGAGTGATGAAGGAACTGGGATTCACCCATGTATATGTAGTGCCTGAGCAGGAACTGCCGGACGGCGGCTTCCCTACGGTAAGCTATCCAAATCCGGAAGCAGCAGAAGCATTTTCACTGGGCCTTAAGCTGGCCGGGGAAAAGAATGCGGACCTGGTTCTGGCTACGGATCCGGATGCAGACCGTCTGGGCGTATACGTTAAGGACGCCGGGTCAGGAGAGTACATCCCGCTGACAGGCAACATGTCCGGTTCCCTTCTGTGCGAGTACGTGCTGAGCCAGAAAAAGGCAGCAGGCAAGATTCCGGAGGACGGGCAGGTCATCAAGTCCATTGTTTCCACCAATCTGATTGACGCAGTGGCAAAGGAATACGGCTGTGAACTGATTGAAGTGCTCACCGGTTTCAAGTGGATTGGGCAGCAGGTATTAAAGAATGAGAAGACAGGCCGCGGCACATACCTCTTTGGTATGGAGGAGAGCTATGGATGTCTGATTGGCACCTATGCCCGTGACAAGGACGCCATTTCCGCTACCGCAGCCCTTTGCGAGGCAGCTGCTTACTATAAGCAGAAGGGAATGACCTTGTGGGATGCCATGGTTGCCATGTATGAGAAGTACGGCTATTACAAGGATGCGGTTAAGTCTATCGGCTTATCCGGTATTGAGGGCCTGGCTAAGATTCAGTCCATCATGGAGACTTTGAGGAACAATACACCAATAGAGGTGGGCGGTTATAAGGTGGTTTCCGCCAGGGATTACAAGCTGGATACCATAAAGGATATGGCTTCCGGGGAAGTAAAGCCTACAGGCCTTCCTTCCTCCAACGTGCTGTACTATGATTTAAACGACGGCGCATGGATCTGTGTGAGGCCGTCCGGAACAGAGCCTAAGATTAAGTTCTACTATGGTATCAAGGGCAGCTCCATGGAGGATGCCGACGCCAAGTCTGAAGCGCTGGGCGCGGCTGTGATGGCCATGGTGGATAAGATGATGTAATGTGTCATCGGATGTGAAAGAATTATAAAAGTATAACGAAATCATAAATACCCTGGCAGCAGGACACAGAAAAAGCAGATGTGTAAAGCTGTCAGGGTATTTTTTGCGAAAAAGAAAACAGGACATTAGTTTGCATCATGTTCATCCGGATTCTTCCTGTCCGCAATTTCGCGCAGTTCCTTCAGAGCTTCAGCGAACCGGGAAGAGGAGGCAGTGGGATTGCCCTTCAGTATGCCTCTTCGGTAGAAGTCCATATGGGTGGAAAGCATATGGCGTTTTTCGGTAATGGATACAAGGCGCTGGGACAGGGCGGCCAGTTTATCCTTTCGATCCTGGACAGCACTTTTGTTAAGCTCATCACGCTGTATTGCCTGCCGGGAGCCCTCTGCCCGCTGTGCCAGCGTACCGGATACCCTGGCAGCCGCGTCCTCTGTAAGCTCTGACAGCCGTTCCGCTGTCCGGGCCACCTTTTCGGCTGTGTTTTCCACCAGCCCGCCCATCTTTTCAGCGGTACCCTCCACGAATCCGCTCATTTTCTCCATGGTGTTCTCCACCAGTTCATTCAGGCGTTCAGCCGTGTCATCCTTCAATGCAGCCGCATGGACGGCAGCTCCTGACTTCATCCGGCTGAGCCTGGCAGCCGCTTCCTCTCTGGCCTCTGCAACGCGCTCGCTGGTCTCTGCCTTTAACAGGGCTATCTGTACCTGTATATCGTCCAGCTCGGCCCGCATGTCGGTCATGGCATCCAGCACCTTGGCCAAATCCAGGGCGGTTTTTACCGACTCAGCCGTATCCGCTGCAAACAGCAGGGAGGTAATCAGCACAAAGATAATGTTCACCATAACAGGTAGCCCCAGGACATAGTGCTCAATGGGGCGGTGCACCACCTCTGTGAGGAAAATGGTCAGAAAACCCCAGGCAATGGAGGAGCTGAGGCAGATATACCCCTTCACGTTGAATCTCTGGTTGCTGTAATCCCAGTATTTCATTTTAAACAGCTTTTCCATGCCCCAGCCGGTGACGTATTCCAGAATGGTGGCGGCGATAACGCCTGCCAGGTACACCAGAAACAGGTTGTCCTTGACCGGGAGGGATACCCACAGCATCATCACGGCGCCTGTTCCATACAGGGGAAGCAGGGGAAGGCGCAGAAAACCGCGGTTCACAAAGTGACCTGTTTTCGCAGAAACATAGGTGGATTCAAAAATCCACCCGAAAAAGCAGTATATAAAAAAGAATGTAAGCCATTGATACCACGTATATTCGTACATATAAACCATCCTTTGCGAGTTTCTTTTATGATACTGTTTTTTTTGAGAAAATGCAATCTACCAAGTGACAATTCTGTCAATAAGCTCTCTCTGCTCGTCAGAGGAACGGGTCAGATAGATTCGTGTGGTCTCAATGCTCTCATGGCCCATAAGGTCGGCCAGAAGCGAAATATCATTGAATTTAGTCAGAAAGTTTTTGGCAAAACGGTGCCGGAATGAGTGGGGGTAGACGGTATCCGGGCATATCCGGTATTTTTTTGCCAGCACCTTCAGCTGGCTGCTTATGCCCCTGGGAGTAATGGGGTTGCCCCGTCGGTTGGTGAATATAAAACCGGTCTGTATCTGACGGCTGTCCAGCCAGGACAGCATTTCCCCGCAGAGTTTTTCGGGAAAATAGATGCGGCGCACCTTTCCGCCCTTGGAATACAAATCCATGCAGCCAATCTGCATATGCTCCGCCTTAATCTGGATCAGCTCGCTGACCCTGGCACCCGTGGCACCCAGAAAGCGGACCACAAAATACCAGAACATATTATTATCCCGTTTCAGGCCACGTTTCAGACGCTCATAATCCCTTTTGGATATAACATTGTTAAGAAAGGGCTTTTGCTGATGCCGGACAGAGGGAAGTTTATAAGGTTCCAGAAAATCAATGGAGGCAGCAGGGGTATATGGTCCGGTGTCACTCGTGTCTCCGCCGGACTGGAGGGCCGCCACATACTGGTTGATTCCATATATACGCGTGTTTACTGTGCTGGGTTTGTAGCGTTCCATAAGCCATGCTTTGTAAGACTGGAGATTCTCCACGGTAACATCACGGTACAGACTGTGAAAATGCCGGACAGAGGTGAGATAGGAGTCGATGGTATTTGCAGAGGAGCCCCGCCGTTGCAGGAAATCATGGAAATACTGTAAGTTTGCCTGATAATTGTCAGGATTATACATAGAGGGGTCTGCCTGGGGAGGACAGCTGCCGCCATAAATAACGCTAATCTTAAGTTCCTTCATGACGCGCCCCCTACCAGTCCACTACTTTGTTGACTATACGGTATTGTTCACTGCTGCTGCGCCGGAGGTAAATACGGGTGGTTTCAATGCTCTCATGTCCCAGCAGGTCGGATAAAAGGGATATATCCCCGCATTTTTCGATAAAATTCTTGGCAAAACGGTGCCGGAAGCTATGGGGATACACCACCTCGGGGTCCAGGCCGTACCGGACTGCAAATACCTTGAACTGGGCCCGTATGCCTGACGGGGAGATGGGGGAGTGAAAGCGGTTGAGGAACAGGGGGCCGGTGCTCCGGTGTGTGGCAGCCAGCCATTCCTGCAGCTCGCGAACCAGTCCGCGGGGGATATAGACACGCCGCATCTTATTGCCTTTGGAATAGATATCCTTGTGTCCGGTGTGCACGTCCTCAATCTGAAAGGTAATCAGCTCACTGATACGCACTCCTGTGGCGGTTATGAGGCGCACAATAAAATAGTAGGTATATTCTTCGCTCTCCGCCAGGCACCGCTTCAGATATTCATAATCAGCCTGGCTGATAATCTTATCCAGATATGTTTTCTGCTGTATCTTTATCATGGAAACAGGGGTGATGGAGGCCTGCCTGTATTCCATGTAGCAGTTCAGCGCCCGTATGCGCAGATTCACGGTCTGGGGCCTGTAATGTTCCAAAAGATATACCTTATAAAGCTGAAGGTTGCGGGGGGTCAGCTGGGGATACAGATGATAGAACTGTTCTACCGCATAGCGGTACACGCAGATGGTATTTGGAGATTTGTTATGGGTCATGAGATATTTCTGAAACTGGTCCAATGCATGATTGGACGTTAATCTTGGTGTGGCTGTCATGATGTAATACCTCCTCTTGTGTGGTTAATTTTTCCAATAAATAATATAGTAATGGATATCTTCGGAAAATGTAAGAGGTGGGGGTCTATAATATTTGTGTTCCGGGTAAGGGCGGGAGATATCCGGCGGCCGGTCGGGACCGCCGGAATTTCCGTATATCTATAGCACAATAGCGGTGCAAAATATTACCAGGTAACTATTTTGTCAATCAGCTCCCGCTGCTCCTGTGTTGATTTTGTTAGGTAGATGCGGGTTGTTTCAATGCTTTCGTGGCCCATTAAATCAGCAAGCAGGGAGATATCATTAAACTTTTCAAGAAAATTTTTAGCAAATCTGTGGCGGAAGGAGTGGGGGTATACTGTTTCAGGCGGAATGTTACAGCGTATGGCCAGTGTCTTGAGCTGGCTGCTGATTCCGCGGGCAGTAATTTGGTTTCCTCTGCGGTTGACAAACAAAAAACCGGAAACCTGGCCCTTTGCGGACAGCCATTCCAGGGCTTCCTGACACAAAGCATCAGGAAAATGCAGACGGCGGACTTTACCGCCCTTTGTATAGAGATCAATATAGCCCAGGTGCAGATGCTCCGCTTTAATCTGAATCAATTCACTGACCCTGGCTCCTGTACAGGCCAGGAACCGCACAACAAAATACCACAGCATATTTCCGCTGTCCTTAAGTCTTTTCTTAAATGTTTCATAGTCTTCCTGGGAAATGATATTGTCCAGGAAGGCTGCCTGCTGGGTACGGATAACAGTCAGCCGGAAGTGAATCATTTGGCTGCCGTAAATCTCTTCAAGGAAGTCCAGATAACGGTTGATTCCGTATATCCGGTTATTCACTGTGGATGCTTTGTAGTGCCTTATAAGATAGTCCTTAAAGCAGAGCAGATGATTGACTGCCAGGTCATTGTACAGGGAATGATAAAGTCTGTAGGCAACCAGGCAGCTGCGAATCGTATTAGGAGAGGCCTGGGCTTTTTTCAGGTAGGCATGAAAGGCCGGTTCATTTATTTCCTGCATATTTGTATTCATGCTGAGTACACCTTTCATTCCATTACCAGTCTACAATCTGATTTACAATGAGTGACTGTTCTGTACTGCTCCGCCTCAGATAGATGCGGGTAGTCTCGATACTGGTATGCCCCAGGAGATTGGACAGGAAAGCAATATCTCCGCCGTTTTCTATAAAATTTTTAGCGAAACGATGCCGGAAAGAATGGGGATATACTACTTTTGGGTCAAGGTGATACCGGTATGCAAATGTTTTTAACTGAGAGCGGATGCCAGAGACAGAAATGCCCCGTTTGAGGTGACTCAGAAACAGAGGCCCGTTTTTTCTGGACTCAGATTCCAGCCATCGGAGTGTATCCTCCTGCAGAGCAGTGGGGATATAAACGCGTCTCATCTTATTTCCCTTTGAATAGATGTCTTTATATCCGTTTATGACATCTTGTATTTGAAAAGAGATCAATTCACTGACACGGACCCCGGTAGCAGTGATGAACCGTATGATGAAATAGAAGGTATATTGTTCATCCTCGCGGAGTCTGCGCTTCAGGTATTCGTAGTCGGCCTGGCTTATGATGTAGTCCGTATATTTTTTCTGCTGAAGCCGGAGGGCGCGTATTCTGTAATCACTGATGCCCTGGAATTTTAAGAAACAGTTCAGAGCGCGGATGCGCATGTTGACTGTCTGGGGCTGATAATGGTCTAAGAGGTATACTTTGTATAGGCTGACATTATTGGAATTAAGCTGTCCAAAGTATGTAAAAAAGTGCCTTACGCTATAGATATAGGCAGTGATTGTGTTAGGGGACATGTTATGCTGGATTAGGTGTTTGTGAAATGCATTGAGATAATGAGGGGTATTTTCATCCAGAAGTTCAGCATGTTCCAAGAAATTCGGGGACTCCATGGGTTCCATTATAAGTTTGCTCCTTTCATTTTTTAACAAATATATTAGCTCAGGATTCCTCAAAAATAAATATACAGTTTCATTTATTTGTCTATTGATGAACAAATTTCGATAGATTATTCATGAAAACCAGACGATAAACACAAAAGTATAGACAAATAGAAGGAAAATGTCTAACTTCCGGATAAAATGATAAGCGGCAGAGGAGTACCAAAATGGGTTCTATACTGAATGTTGGGGTGTGCTGAAAAGCACACTTCCAACATTCTTTTC
>NZ_JAJCHK010000023.1:0-95425 GCF_020554465.1 Enterocloster sp. 210928-DFI.2.20 | reverse complement strand
AAAAGGAATCTGAAAGCCTTATATTTACTGGCTTAGAGATTCCGAGAGATTATTAATGTATTGGGGGGGTTACGTCTATTATAATAGCATAGGGTCATAAAAAAGTCTGCCCAAAGTTTTGCCAGAAGGAAACTTTATTTTGTGCATTTTGCGCCGCTCCTGCCGGTTGATGGCGAAATATGTCTTTGTATTCCGAAAATCAAGCCTTCCCGCACATAATCTTTTTCTGCGCATAAGATATGACAAAGCATATTTATGAAAGGTTACCTTATGTATAACGATAATTTTTATCCATCCACAACAGAGGATGACTTTAATTCAGCCGCTGAATATTCCGAATATGATTCAGAGCCTTACGGCTCCGATGAATGGCTGAACTCCCAGGAAACCACTCCCATTCTTCCTCTTCCGGAGGATGGAAGCGACTGGTCAGACCAGGAGAATGATTTTGGCATGCAGGACAGGGATGCCAGTCCCATGCAGGCAATGCCCAGGCGCCCTATGCCCGACAGGCCGGTTGCCCCGCTTCCTGACAGGCCCGGACGCCCTATTCCCGACAGACCCGGACGGCCCGACAGGCCGGTCCCTCCTATACCCGACAGGCCCGGACGTCCCGACAGACCGGTTCCTCCGCTTCCAGACAGACCCGGGCGCCCCATTCCCGACAGACCGGGATGGCCTAACAGACCGGTTCCTCCCAGGCCCATTCCTCCCAGGCCCACTCCTCCCAGACCCATCCCTCCCAGGCCTGTTCCTCCCGTACGGCCCGACTGGTCCTGGAACTGGGGTACAATCCTGCCAGGCATCGTTCTCCCCCTCTCTCCTGCCCGCGTCAGATTCTACAATGCATCTGTCCCCGGACCGATTCAGATTTACGTGAACAACCGCCTGGTGGTATCCAATCTGAACTATTTGCAGTACTCCCGCATATACAATGTGATTCCCGGACGCTACCGTATTACAGTCTACCAGGGGAACGACATGCGTTCACCTCTGGTAGATACCTGGATGAGCTTCCGGCAGAATCAGGACTATACAGTTGCCTTGATTCGTTCAGGCTCCAATTTCCGCCTTCAGACATCCTCGTTCTAACTTATTAACCATGGACTGAGTAATATTTCGGGGCGCTGCAGCAGGCCAAGAATGACCGCTGCAGCGCCCCTGTATTTTCATAAAACCATATTCATAAAACCATCATGATTCAATATAATTGATTTCTATATCAGAAAAAATCCATAAGGTTTCCTTACCCGTGCTGTCATAATGATAGAATTTGAGGATTCTCAGCCTCAGCTGGCTCCATCCTTTTTCCGGTAAGTAAAATCAGGTATCTCCTCTCCCTCCAGCATGGCTTCAAGACGGCTGTAATCACAGCAGAGCTCAAATAACGAAGCGTATTGGGGTTCCACCATTCTATCTGCATACAGCAGCAGGGCCCTGCTGTATTTGTCACCACATTCCTTCAGCATTTCCTGGAAATAGGAAGGTATGAAGATTTGCCGCACTGTATCCGTCTCCAGATTCACAAAAAACACACCCTCAAACACAGGAGCCAGTATGCTGAGGAACCGGTCCGCATCCTTTTTCTCAGATATAAGCCGTTCCATATGCTGGTTCAGTTCACGCCTCTGCCGCTCTCCCCCCTTGGAAAAATAAAAGCCCCTCTTATTCTCCTGCATGGCTCTCTCTGCCTTTTGTACAATGTCCTCAATTCTAAGATCCGACTCCCGCCATTCCAGTCCTGTGGAGAGTGAAAAACCTGCCTCCTCCGTTTTCCTGCAGACCTGCTCTATCCTGCGCACCAGCTCCTCGCGTCCCATATTTTTACACAGAATGACAAACTCATCTCCCCCAATGCGAAAAATATCCTGGGAATCAAAATATTCCAGGAAGATGTCCGATATGGTTTTAAGCATCCGGTCTCCTGCCTGATGCCCCAGGTGATTGTTAATCTCATGGAGGCCGTTTACATCAATATAAATACAGCCAAGAGTCCCGCATCCATGCTTATCAAACTCAAAAGCCTGAATTGTTTTCTCAAAGCGGTTTCTGTTTCCAAGGTTTGTCAGGGCATCTGACAGAGCCTCCTGGCTCAGCATCTGGTTGGCGGCCTCAATCTGCCGGTACTGCCTGCCTCTTCCTGTCAATCCATGTCTCCAGCCATGTAACACCTGCCGCTGCCAGTATAAGGACCAGATACAAAACAAAATATGTCACTCTGCGGGGCTTGGCAAAGGGCCCGCCCGGACGCATGGATATGGAAATGACCATCACAAATTCAAACACAATGATGAATATGTGAAAAAGAAAATTTCTTTTAACCACGTCACCATGCAAGGCACGGAATACCTCCTCAGAATCCGTAAAATCCGGAATGATTCCCAGAAATTGTTTCAATCTGCTCCACATTTATATTCCTCCTGCCCCGCATGTTTTCGTGCCTTTTCCTGTAAGAATTTTGAATGATTTTTGTCACAAACTACTTACAAACTGTTCACATTTAGGTAACAGACTGCTCATAATTAGTGGATATACTTTATATTGTAAACAGCTAATGCTTATAAGACTTTTTTCATAATACTCGGCCAGTGGGATATATCCCACTGGCTCCTCCCTTTTTTAGGGCCAATTCACGATATGGCCCATGAATTATATGTATTTTATCATATCTTTCTCTGATTTTGTAGTCTGTTTTTTTCTCCTTCCCATCAAGCTCCAGCTAACCCAATGTCATAAATGCATATCTTACCACGAACACAACCGAAATGGCCAGGGTCAGTATCTTCACATCCTGCCTCCTGCCAGTGGTAAGCTTCATCAGGCAGTAAGTAATCAGTCCGAATGCAACGCCATTGGCAATTGAATATGTAAACGGCATGAATACAATGGTGCAGAAAGCGGGAAGCGCGTTGCTCATATCAGAAAAATCCACGTCCCTGATATTTCCCAGCATTAAAATACCCACAAAAATCAGTGCCGGTGCAGTGGCAGCTGCGGGAACAATACTTACAATGGGCGCAAACAGAATAGCCCCCAGAAACATAAGGGCCGTTACCAGGCTTGTAAGTCCGGTCCGTCCTCCGGCTGCAATGCCTGCGCTGGATTCCACCACTGTGGTTACGGTGGATGTTCCCACCATGGCACCGGCAGCCGTAGAAATGGCATCTGACATCAGCGCCTGCTTCATCCGGATCACCTCGCCATTTTCATCAATCATGCCCGACTGCTTGGCCGCGCCCAGAAGTGTGCCGATGGAATCAAACATATTTACCAGCGAAAAGCTGATGACCAGCATGGTTACAGTAAAGATGGTCTCCACCATATTGGCTCCTGAAAATAATCCGGCAAAGTCCATTTTCATAAATGATACCTCTGCAAAATCCCTGAATTTCATTCCGATGTTCATATCCAGGTTTGAAATATGAGTCACCCCAAGAGGTATACCTATAAGTGTTGCAGCCACAATGCCCAGAAGGATTGAACCCTTGACTTTTCTGGCATGAAGCATTCCCATGATAACCAGTCCGGCCAGTGCAACCAGAGCGCTGCTCATGAGAGCCAGATCAGCCCCTTCTATTTTCCATTGGGAAAAGTCCACCAGGCTTACAAGGGTTGCTGGATTTGATATGACTATACCCGCATTTTTCAGACCGATGATAGTAATAAACAAACCGATTCCGGGGGTGATGGCCGTTTTTACCGCATCGGGTATGGACCTTATAATTGCCTCACGCAGTCCGATAGCTGTTATCACAATGAAAAATACGCCTGAAATGAACACAACCACCAGGGCCTGACCATAAGTATAGCCCATTCCCAACACAACCGTGTATGCAAAAAAAGCATTCAATCCCATTCCGGGCGCCTGCGCAAAGGGCACTCTGGCATACAATGCACAGAGAATTGTTCCGATAAAAGCTCCGATACATGTTCCAATAAATACGCCATTTGCAATTTTTCCTGCCATGGCGGCATCCCCCATGATGACGTAGGGGTCTGCTAAAATCTGTGGGTTCAAAATCAAAATATAGGCAATGGTTATAAATGTGGTGATTCCCGCAAGCACTTCCGTCCTGACGCTTGAATGGTTCTGAGATACCTGGAAAAAGCGGTCTATACGTCCTGTTTCTTGTTTCAATGCTATGTCCTCCATGTCATGTTTTAATCTGTGTAATGTGATCAGATTCCTCACGTCGCTATCCCTTGTAGCCGGTCTCCAGCTGCTTTACCTCACTCTCCCCCCTCCGCCAGCAGATCTTTAACTGCAAAAAAAGAGCCAACTACAGAAAGCCATGTAGTCAACTCTTTACGGTAGTTGGTAGAAACTCTGAGCCAATTCTCAGGATATACATAGTGAATAGCACCAATATTTAATACAAAATTAATTATATACCCTAAAACATTTTTAGTCTATTGGCTTTTTTATTCAATAATCCCGTCCTGTTTTTGTGCAATATGTACATTCTTATTTCATTCATAAACTTATTACAAACCGTTCATACTTTTGCAACAGACTGCTCACATTTTCTGAATATACTAATCATTGTAAAAGGTCAATGCTAATAACTTTTTTTCATAATACTCAGCCAGCGGGAACAGCCCGCTGGCTGCTCCTCTTTTCAGGAATAGCAAAAGAAACATCCCATCTCAGGTTGAAATCCCATCCCGGTCTGAAGAAGGGCAGGGCAATGGGGTTAAAAATACAGATAAAAAAAGACAGCCGAACTGTCTTTTTTTGATACTTAGTTAATCTGAATCTCCATGGCCTGCTCCGGGAAAAAGTCATTTTCCATATCATAAATATTATGGCTGGTGGAATCCCTCAGCACACGGCCCTCCAGCGAATAACAACGCATGAACTTGTTCTGTCCGTCCACGCATGTCCAGTTCTCGGCATCCCAGGTCAGATATCCCATATCGTCTGTTCTCTTCTCCGCAAACTTCATATCAATCTGGCGGTCCTTTTTCATGAAGTCAATCAAACCTTCCTTAGTAACTTCAACTTCCTGCTTGTTAACGCAATCAAATGCTTTCATTCGTTTTCTCCATTCCGCCCTGCCTGCTGCAGTGCATATCGTGATTTTATCCCATAAGGATTCTATCACAAATCTATGTTTCTGGCAATAGATGGATAGTATCAGTCACCATGTTCAGCGTTCCTCCGTCAGCCCCATCCCCTCCAATACTTCCATTGCCTTCTGCGCATCCTCTTCCGCAACATATATATCCTCTCCGTACAGGGAATTGCCTCCATATATATTCATGATATCGCTGGAACCCACACCCTTCTTGTAAGCCGGTATCTGATTGTTGCCCAATGTCTCCAGAATCATCTCTGCCTGTATATTGTCCTGGGCCCCAAAAATCTTTATCACTTTACGTTCCATCACATACCCTCCTTTTCAAATTGTCCTGATACTCTGATTATATCATCATACCGCTACTGTTTTCAATGCCTCCGCATACTTCCGGTTAATCCGCAGGAATCCAAATTCTTTCTCTACAGGAATCTTATCATAATATTTTCCGGCCAAGGTATACAGGCCCTGTGATACAGCTACATACCGCTCATGTCCCGGAACAATAAAGTACATAAGCTTTCTCCTGCTGCCTGCATAGTATAACTCCAGGTTTCTCTTTGCCATATGGCGCATGGACTCCTTTGTTATTTCCATAATTCTATCATTCAGCCCTGCCTCAAAAATCCGTATCTTCTCGGCCAGCTGCTTATAATCATCCACATATCTCAGCTTGTAATCTTTCGGACAATCAGACTGCTGAAACACATCCGAATAATCCGTTCCCACACATACCATAAACCTTCTGGCAGGATCGTGATATAAAATATCATACTGTATGTATGACACAGCCCTGCAATCAGGGCATACTACTGTTTCAAACTGACCGTCCAGAATCTGCTGCCTAAGCCCCGGATCCAAGGATGATGTAATACTGTCATATAATTCAAATGGTATGATACAACCACATTCAGGACATCTGACTGCATAGTTTCTGCTTATTGACATCACGCGCCTCCAAACATTTGTTCGATACACAAAGTATACCAAACACAGCTGATATTGTCAAACAGAATCCGAACATTTGTTTTCTGATATTTGTTTCTGCGTATTATTTCACCAATCAAATTTCCTGCCTGGTTTCCGTGCCTGAAATGATAAAATGCGGACCCGCCTTTCACGTATCCGCATAAATGCAAAACATATGATTTATATCATCAGGAAACTGATTCATCCCCTCCATATTTTATGGCATTTAAAAACGCCTCAAGTGTATACTCTTTGTCAAATTCATCCACGATACTGTATTGCTGCTGATTCGTCTTACTGTTAAAAAACTCCACCAGACTGGACTCATCACGGATGATATGTTCCTCAACATAGGAACCTTCCCATTGGAACAGGTTCCGCTTTCCATTCCAGTGAGACACACCTATAACGGTTTCATAGCTCTCGGATTTACCTGGCGCGCCCGAAATCCCGGATATTTTTTCTCCGATTATTTCATTTCCAAAATCCGTGTTGACATAAGCTCCATTCTGCTTACTGCAATGATCTTCTATCTGCTGTTTTATTCCTGGAATAAATATTTCTTCCCAAAACCTGTTAAATTCCTGGATTTCTTCCCGTTTTTTCCGGTTAAAAATATAATAATTTGTAGACAATCGTACTACCTCCATTACGTTTCCAAACTCACATATTTTTATAGAGCATAAGATTTTTATAATAAACTTACTATATTATACCAAAATTCAGTCTGTAAAGCCACTATAGATTTTATTGCCCACATGGCCCTTGTTTATGCAAAACGACCATTCCGATGCCCATACTGTGCTTTCCATTTAACACTGTCATGTCAGGAATCTATATGAATATACTATTACAAACTACTTAAATCGGAAATCAATGTGCAGACAATCACAGAAAAAATCCTGAACGACACCATGCTTTATGGGAACATACCGGTATTTACCTATCATATTGCCTATCCATCCTTCTCAACCACCTGTGTTTTATCAGCTGCCCAAACAGCAAACATCTATTATATGCAGCTTGCAGAGAATACAGAACAGTATTGCCGTACCGTCCTCTACCCTCAGGCGGTTGAAAGTGCCAGATATATTACATCCAATCATCCGCCCTTCAACCGCTATACCCTGGATATGAATTATCAGATAACCTATAATTCCGGCTGTATTACAAGTCTTTATATGGATACCTACACTTACATGGGAGGCGCCCATCAGGAACTGGAACGGATTTCAGACACATGGGATTTCAGTACCGGCAGACAGTTACATCTGGACGATATCTCCGCCCTTACTCCCGCAGCCCTGAACGGACTCCAAACGTCTGTGGAACGGCAAATCGCAGAACGCTTAAAGGAATCCCCTGGTTCTTATTTTGAAGATTACCCCTATCTTCTGAGAAATAAGTTCAATCAAAATCATTTCTTTCTGCGGCCCGGATATATTGTCATATATTATCAGCAATATGAGATTGCTCCCTATGCAACAGGCATACCGGAATTCTCCTTTCGGATGCCGGCCTATCAAATGACTACAAGGAGGTGATTTGTCTTGCAATCCTGCGAACTTGCCCTTTCTGTATCCACGCTCGCCTGCTGCATTGCAGAAGGTAAGAGCCCGGAAGAAATTGCCCTTATCAGTTCCATATTCATGCAATTGGGGGATACGTTAGCCACCATCGCAGCACACCAGGCGCTGTGTTGCCCACCGGAAAATGCAGATACACAGAAGTCATAAATGCCATGGCAAAAAATGCCCTATGCGCATAGTCCCAATAAAACAGAGCTGAATCTACCAAATAAAAGGAAATTCAGCTCTTCATCATATGCTCAAATAGTAATCTCCGTTGAAAAAGCAATGACAGCATTCCCTGTAATTTGAACCAGCTTCGGCGCTCCGTGCTCTTTTTCAACATGAACGTGCATTGTTCCATCGCGTTTAATCGCTTCTCCCTGTAAAATATCAAAGTCAAAGCATGGGGCATCTTCCTCCTGTAAAATATTAAAATGCACCAGATATGCGCCCAGGGGACCGTTTGCGTTTCCTGTTACAGGGTCTTCCGCAATTCCGATAGCCGGAGCAAACATCCTTCCATGGACCAAAATTTTATTCTGCGGATTGAGTGTAAAGACATAGTATCCGTTACATTCAATTTGCTTACTAATCTTTGTCAGCTTCTGCAAATCCGGCCGCAGTCCATGAAGCA
This sequence comes from Enterocloster sp. 210928-DFI.2.20, assembly GCF_020554465.1. Classification (NCBI taxonomy): domain Bacteria; kingdom Bacillati; phylum Bacillota; class Clostridia; order Lachnospirales; family Lachnospiraceae; genus Enterocloster; species Enterocloster sp. 210928-DFI.2.20. Next base: position 87,173 of record NZ_JAJCHK010000023.1, on the reverse strand, counting down.
GCTCATTTGAATAAAGGGGAACCATAACCTTGGAATGCCCGGTGGAAGCAACAGCAACGGGATATTCCCTGCATAGCTCCTCATGAGCAATTCCCAGAGCGTCCGCAATCCGTTCTCTTACAGCATCCCCAAAGGGCGCAGACACCGCAGGCGTTCCCTGGGTCATTGTGATTGAGTAGTCACTTAGGGTGCGGACAACCTCTACGGGCAGTATTCCTGCTTTTGTTTTTTGAACGACCGTTCCGCCTTCCATATTTCTCTCTTTGGCCCTGACATAATGGGCCGCTATTGTGGCATGGCCGCATATGGGAACTTCTGTTGTGGGTGTAAAAAAACGTACTTCTATATTATAATCCGGAGAATCTGTTTCAAACATAAAAGCTGTTTCCGAATTATTTAATTCTCTTGCAATCCTCAGCATCTGCTCATCGGTAAGCCCCTTTGCATCAGGAACAACCCCGGCCGGATTACCATGAAACCTGTCTCTGGTAAATGAATCCACTTGGTAAATTTTATATGTTTTCACAAAATATTCCTTTCGGGCATTCGTTTTTTTTCACCAGTTCTCTTATTTCTTTTCTCACAGCTCCTGGCTATAAGATGGTAAAATAAGCATTGAGCAGTACGGTTGCCATTGCAAGCATACTTAATACAGAATAAAATATCTTCATGCCCTTACTCTTTGTATGTCTGACAGAATATACCAAATATACAAACCATACAGTATAGGCGCATATGGTAAAAAGGGGATTTCTGACCAGATACAAAAGAATAAACAAAACATTGACTACTTTCATCCCGTCCTCTGAAAACAACTGTTTTTTCCATCTTTCCAGCATGGCTTTCCTCCTTACTGATTCCTGTCAGACAAACGCTTCTGTTACCGGTTCTATCAGTCCCAGTATCTCTTTCAGATTCTCCATTTCCTCCTCTGTCAGAGTAGTCCCTTTCCCCATCTTCTCATGGTCCGGCGCCCAATCACGGATATCGTATTTCGCTGCGCCTCCGTTCCAGCTAATCAGGTTCAGCTCCTTCCGCCATCCTTTTGCATTTTCGGATAACACGCCAATTTCTTTTATAATATCATATTTTATATCTGCCATCTCCTGTCACTCCCTTCCCATCACTAAAAACCGCTTCCCGCCATGCCATATTACGTTGGATAGTTTTCCTCATTCAATCGTTTCAGCGCACGTCTGGCAGCTCTCCTGTTTAAACGCTTGCGCTTTCTCCATCCGTTATGATTCACTGCCCAGCACGCGTATTTTCTATCAAATTTATCTTCGTATGATAATTGCTTCCAGAATCCCTTTCTCATAACATCTCCTTAAAAGCAGTTATCTATATATTACCATATTCTGCTTTAATTTTATAGTCTAATTTCATACCGCGCTTTCCGGCCTTTATATCAAGGCTCAGCCCCTCCCGCAGTGATAAATATAAGAATGCCAGGCCTCTCATTGGAGGCATCATAGCTATGGCCTGCAGGCCATAGACATACATCCGCGGCAGTTATCAAGAGCAAAAAAAGAAGGGGGCATCATGAGATATCACCCTTCTCCTTTACCAGTTCCATATACAATTCGTCCCCGTTTCTGCAAATCAATGTTCTATTACAATCAACTAAATATGTTCCTCCATTTTGAAATTCAGGATGAACTTTAATGGGGTCCGTCACACACATCCGAAAAATACCATTGGTCCCAAACGGTTCAATGGACTGCAGATATATCATATTGTATAAAGCTTCGTCCCCATATTTACCGCCGATATAATATAAAATGGAATTCAGACCGCACCCGGCCGTGCCGCAATTATCCACTTCTTTTTGAGTGATTTTTATCTCATGGTAATCCCCTCCATCATACCAGCCAACAAACCATATATGTCCATCCATCATCCGCCACCTCACCTCATAATGGTCTTATCAAAGGATTTCTTCAACGTATGGTACACCTTTACCATATGATTTGAATTTGTCTGCAAATCTTTAAAATACAACTGATTACATTTTCCCATACCGTCATCATATGTAATGACAAAACGAATCCCATTATCTTCTTTCTTTTTCTCGGAAGCATAGAGAATCCCTCCAAACAGCGACAAAATACCATTGGAAAACATTTCTCCCAGCACTGACTTTTTATACCTTAATCCTTTAACCTGCGCCTCCATATCCTGTATCCGTTCAATGAAAAAAGCGTACAGCTCATTATAAGTGCCATTATAATTATCCTCCAGTATATATAAGTGACGCTCAGTCAATATAAGTCTGCAGAAGCTGTCCGAATACTGTGCGCCGGGCGGAATCAAACGCGCGGTAAGACCGGCTTCTATCTTTTCGCCCCTGTACTCTTTTGTATGACTCATTGCCTCCCCACTTTCTTTTCCTTTTAATTCAAACAGCGTTTTCCTGTCATCATTATCAATAAACAGTCCATTTATCTTCGTAATCCAACGAAAAACTCTCTTCTACGAACTTAGAAATATTGGCCCTGTCAATGCCCTTCTCGTCAATTTCTGTTCTTATTAAAGCTGCCTTTTTTGAAAGGTCTGTCTTTTTTGTTATAAGGCCCTCTTTAAAAATCAGCTCATATACTGTCTTATATGCATAAACCCGCTGGAATCCCATATGGATATAATATCGTGTCAGAAAATCATTCCCAATGATAATACCGCCATCAAATTTCACCGGAATGTTGATACCATAATATACCTTACCGTCAAACCTGTCCTCCTCTGGTTCCACTCCATTAACAGGCGGATAGCTGCCGTTTCTATCGTTTACAAACAAATCTTTTAGAAACAGGCCTTCCTCAGTTATATTATAAATGCAATGATAACCTCTCCAACATGCCGTATGAATGGGTACGGGATCAAACCCCAACTCATGAATATCAAAATTCATCGTTCCCTTAATTGCCACTATATTATATCTGTTTCCGTTGTATTCATAAACATCTGCAATTTGTCCGGTCATATAAGTCTCCTCTGGCATTGCTTCTTAACATTTTATCAGCGTGCGGGCTGTCTCCCTACCCCTTTTACATTATACCAAAATGAAGTTAATAAAGCTATGACTGAATTGTTTTAATCTTAACAATGCGAAAACTGGCTCATGGAATATGATACACGGGGATAACTAAGGCAGAATTCATACCATTCAATCTTCAAATCATTTTTATGAACTTTCCCAATAGCCAACACACATAACTTTTGATAGAATGGTCACATCAGCTGTATGTCAGATACAATGAGGACTGACCTGGGATTTATTTTATCTGATACAAATATATCAAATACATATATTAAACTCCACACCATCACCTTACAGAACCGCAGATTTTCTTCTCAGTCAGCAGCCCACGGTGAGCTATAAACTGCCGGACAGCTACCATTACAAACAGGGAATTACCATGATATGGTTCAGCCATAATAAAAACAAATACCTGAAACGAATTCTTTCAATCCTTTACAAAGCAAACACGTAATATGAACCTCATTAACATATGACCGAAAGGATAACAGCCTATGCACTCATGGAACAATTCAATATTCAAAACAATATTCAAAAACAAAAATGGATTTTTACGCTCCGGATGGACCATTCTCATTGTGATGCTGCTTTATTACGCACTGCTGTATTTTGCATCTTTTCTGGTCCTGACTGCCCTGATTGTAATATTAACAGCCACAGGTGATCTCAATCGGGCGGCTGACTATTTTTCACCTCTTGCCAACTGGGTCAACGACGCCTGCCTGCCGGTGGCGATGCTGATCCTGACAGATGTCATGATGATCATTATTCCAATCATAGCGTGGAAATGTTTTATAAAACGTCCTTTGAGCGAAATGGGCCTTCATCCGTTCAAATCCACAAAAAAGGAGTGCGGCGCAGGGATGATTCTGGGTATGGTTAATTGTACGCTGGTTTTTCTATTGGTGGTGTGGTTTGGAGGCGGCAAAGTTGCATCCTGGCAGCCCCGCATTACTGCTTTAACTTTAACGTGGTTATTCGCCTTTATATTGGTAGCCTATGCAGAGGAGCTGCTGAACCGCGGGTTCATCATGGCTGTACTCCGCAGATGCCGTAACCATGTTTTTGTCCTCATCTTCCTTCCCTCCGTCATCTTCGGGGCCATACATCTGGGAAACCCCAGCGTGACGCTTCTTTCCGTCTTCAATATAATAATTGTCGGCATTCTTTTTTCATATATGTTTATTAAATCCGGCAATATATGGATGTGTATTGGTTATCATTTTACATGGAATGTATTTCAGGGAATTATCTACGGAATGCCTGTTAGCGGCCTTAGCATTCCCGGTATCATAACCACACACTTTACCCGGGACAATATACTAAACGGGGGCGGATTCGGTATCGAAGGCGGTATACTTACTACATTGGTAACACTTCTCAGCTTTCTGTTTGTGCGGTATTATTACAGGAACAGCACCTATGATTTTATGAATAATATGGATTAGACCAGATCCAGTGCCTAAAAAGCACCCACAGCCGGGAAAATCAATTTTCTCAGCCATGGGTGCATTTCTGTATCATGGAATCCGTTTTTTCTTTCTGCTGACTTTTTACTGTTTCATGGCAGCCACAAACCGCTTCGTTATCTCTCCGGGCCTGGTTATGGCTGTCCCGGCCACCGCGGCCAGAACGCCTCTGTTACGTTCCAATACGCTGTACTGCGGCTTACTCCCACTCATTCTTACCGTCCCTCCTTACAGCCTGAACATATCCAGCTCTTCTGCCTGGTATCTGTCCTTTATCCTTCTGATATCTTCCTTAAGGCCCTCCAGCTCTGAATCCTGGTAATTGTAGAACGGTCTCCTGGAGTATCCGGATTCCAAACCGCGCCAATTCATCAGATTGTGAAGTACGGACGGGAAATCATACTTCAGCGCAGCAAATATCACCTCGTCCGCAATCCGCTGCAGCCGCATGCCTCCCTTAATATCGCTTTCCTCCACCTTCTTAAGGATCTGCTTATATAAATCCGGGAACAAATTATAGAAGGACCCTATGATTCCGTCCGCGCCTGAACACATACCGGAAAAAGCCATCTCATCACACCCTGAATATATCATGAAATCCGGGCCCAGTGTTTCCTTGATGAATCCCATTTCATCGTGGGACCTGGCCGTATACTTAAGCCCATGGACATTGGGAAGTCCTGCCAGCTGCAAAAGCAGGTCCATATCCATAAGTCCTGCCAGCTGAATATTATAGACCACCATTGGAAGAGGGGTGGACTCCGATATATCCCTGTAATAATTATAGATATCACCGGCACGGAATTTCCAGTAAAACGGCGGTACGGAAGATATGGCGTCGGCGCCGGCCCTGTAGGCATGCTCCGCAAGCTCTATGGATTTCTTCGTGCCGATATCCCCAACATGTACAACAACCGGCACACGGCCCTTCACCTGGTCAATGACCGTATCCACCACCAGATTCCGCTCCTCCACGGTCATGGTAAAGCACTCGCCGGTGCTGCCTGTAAGATAGAAACCGTCAGCGCCATGCTCCAGCATGAATTCCACCATGCGTCTGGTACACTCAGTATCCACGTTCTCTTCCCTGTCAAAGAACGTCATCATTGCAGGGATGACCCCCTTGATCTGATTCATCTCAAATCTGCTCATTTCTCTCTCCTCTTCGATTATATATGTGTCTTAAAATCATTCCCGCCGCCTGCATTTGCCTGTACCCGATGGCAGCACACCATATGTTCCCGCCCATCCCTGGTGATGATCACCGGATGCGGGACTTCGGTCTTACATCTTTCCATGCACTCCGGGCATCGGGGATGAAAAGGACAGCCGGAAGGCGGGTTCACCGGACTGGGTACATCTCCCTGTAACGGTATCCTCTTTCTCCTTCTGTCGATATCCGCAATGGGGATAGCGCTTAATAAAGCTCTGGTATATGGGTGGAGCGTATTCTCAAACAGTTCCTGCGTATCCGCCATCTCCACCATGCGCCCCAGATACATAACCACAATGCGGTCGCTGATATACTCCACCACAGACAGGTCGTGGGTAATGAACATATAGGTAAGCCCCCGCTCTTCCTGCAGTTTTTTCAGCAGCTGCAGCACCTGGGCCTGAATGGATACATCCAGAGCGGACACAGCTTCATCGCAGACTATGAACTCCGGCGATACGGACAGGGCCCTGGCAATCCCAATCCTCTGCCTCTGGCCGCCTGAGAACTCATTGGGATAGCGTTCCATGTAATCCGCAGGCAGGTTTACGGCCTCTAACAGCTTTGCTATCTTCTCCCGCCGGGCTTTCCTGCTTTTTTCACCAAAACGGATTAATGGTTCCTGCATGGACCCGAATATGGTAAAGGAGGGGTTCAGGGAGGAGTAGGGATCCTGGAACACAATCTGCATCTTGCACCTGGCCTCATCCAGCTCCTTTTTATTCATGCCAATCAGTTCCTTTTCCCCGCCCTCAAAGGCATAGCGTATACTTCCCTCCGTAGGCTTTATGAGCTGGAGGATGCTCTTTCCCAATGTGGTCTTGCCGCAGCCGCTCTCACCTACCACGCCCAGGATTTCTCCCCTGTATACATCCAGGCTCACATCATCCACGGCCTTCACATGTCCAACCGTATGTTTAAACACCCCCTGCTTTACAGGATAATACGTCTTAAGGTTCCTGACTTTAATCAACACATCCTTAGTTTCCGGCATCCGGCTGTCCCTCCTTCCCCATCAGATTATGGAAACATCTGCAAAAATGCCCCGGCCCGATTTCCGTCTCCGGCGGCATTTCCTGCATGCACTGCTCCGTTGCATACCCGCATCTGGGCGCAAACTGACATCCCTTTGGACGGTCATATGGGTCTGGTGTGGAACCCTTTATAGGTTCCAGCTCCTGCTTTTTCCCCCTTCCCAGCACTGGTATGGATTTAAGCAGCGCCCTAGTATATGGATGTGCGGAGCGGGTCAGAACAGCCCTGGCATCTCCGCTCTCCACGATATTGCCCATATACATGACAGCCACGTTATCAGCCAGTTCCGCCACCACGCCCATGTCATGGGTAATAAGGAGGATTGCCGCGTCATTATTATTCTTAAGGTCCTGCATCAGTTCAAATATCTGTGCCTGTATGGTGACGTCCAGCGCCGTGGTGGGTTCATCCGCAATCAGCACCTTGGGCTGGCAGCTCATGGCCATGGCGATCATGGCCCGCTGACACATGCCCCCTGAAAACTGGTATGGATATTCGTCAACCCGTTTTTCCGGGAGAGGTATTCCCATATCCTTTAACAGACGTATGGCCTTCTGTTTTGCCTCGCTTTTAGTTTTTGCCCTGTCATGGTACAAAAGGGACTCGTTAATCTGATACCCTACGGTAAATACGGGATTAAGGGCCGTCATGGGGTCCTGGAATATCATGGAAATCCCGTCTCCCCTAATCTGGCGCATCTCTTTTCCCTTGCGTTTCAACTGGTCTATCCGTATATCCCTGCCGTTGTGGAAGAAATGTATCTCCCCTTTCTCAATTCTTGAAAGGTCAGGCAGCAGCCCCATGATGGAATTGGCAGTAACTGACTTGCCGCATCCGCTCTCTCCCACAATGCACATAATTTTCCCTTTTTGCAGCTGAAAGGATACCCCTCTTAAGACCCTGTTGCATCTCTCATTGTTATAGAAATTCACTTCCAGGTCCCGGACACTTAATACAATGTTATCATTCATACTGTAATATCACGCTCCTTCTCTCCATGGCTGTTAACCAATCTGTGACGGGTCCGTGGCATCCCTCAGGCCGTCACCGATAAAGTTGATTCCCACCACAAACAGTGTCACCACGATACCGGCAGGCAGCCATACCCACCAGGAGTTCTTAAGTATCATCAGGTCCTGGGCCGCATTCAGGATATTGCCCCAGGTTGCCACCTCTAACGGAACCCCAAGCCCCAAAAAGCTTAAGGATGCCTCCTGCAGGATAAACATGGCCGTAGACAATGTGATATTTACGAAAATAGGTCCTATGGCATTGGGAAGCATATGTACAAAGGCAATCCTCATGCTTCCGATACCAAAAGCCTTTAGAGCCTGTACATACTCCTCCTCCCTCAGCGACAGCATCTGGGACCTGGCCATACGGTACATGGAAGGCCATCCTGTGATGGAAAAAATGAATATCAGATTCCACAGGCTCTGGCCCGTAATGGTCACAAGAATCAGAACCAATATAATCTGGGGAAATGACATCAGTATTTCGGAAACCTTCATGATGATCCCGTCAAACCAGCCGCCCTTATAACCTGCCATAGTCCCCAGCGACACCCCCAGGACCGTAGCCACAAGTGCGCTTCCCAGCCCCACGCCGATGGAAATACGGCCTCCGTAGAGGATTCTGGCCCATATATCCCTTCCTATCTTGTCGGTCCCAAATATGTGGGAAGACGTGGGCGGGCTTAATATATTGCGCAGGTCCACCTTGGTGGCGCTGTACTGTGTAAACAAAGGCGCACCCAGGCACATGACAAGTATCACGATAAATATGATAAATCCCAGCACTGACAGCCGGTTGGCAAACAGCTTCCTGAGCGCGCGGTTCCTGATTCCCTTTTTTATCCTGCCGGAGTTCTCCCGTTCCAGAATCCGGTCCATTTTCCTGTCAAGTGAATGTTTCATCCCGCACCTCCTAACTCAGTTTAATACGCGGATCCAGCAGCGCGGTAATGATATCCACCACAATACTGGCCACCAATACCAACAGAACGCTGAAAAAACCAATAATCATTACCAAGGGCGTATTCTGGGAACGAACCGCATCCACAAACAATACGCCGATTCCCGGCCACTGGAATACCTCCTCCACCACCACGGCGCCGCCGATGAGCATGGGCAGACGGAATCCAATGAGCACTACCACCGGCGTCATGGCGGCCCTGAGGCCGTGCAGCAGGTTCACACGCCACTCCGGCAGTCCCTTGCTCCTGGCCGTTTTCATGTAATCCCGTCCCATGGAATCCAGCATGCTGGAACGCCCGTAACGCATCACACCGGAAGTCAGGGAAAATCCCAGTACTGTGGCCGGCATGATAAGGTATGGAAGCCGCTGGATAAAATTCTGGCCCGCATAAGCCATCCTCCCGCCTACAGGAAGAATGCTGGTATGCAGAGCAAACGCGTTGATGCAGATCAGTCCCAGAAGGAACTGGGGGATGGCAACTCCCACCATACCCACAACGCTCAGTATCTGATCCAGGGCAGTTCCCTTCTTAAGGGCGCATACGACCCCCAGGAGAATACCGAATATGGAAGACATCACCAGGGAAGTCAGGGTCAGCTCTATGGTTGCAGGCAGGTGGTTCTTCATCAGGGTCAGCACCGGCACGCCGCTCTGAAGGCTGTAGCCAAAGTCCCCCCGCACAAGTCCTGCCAGCCATTTAAGGTAGCGCAGAAAAAACGGATCATTTAAACCCAGGGCATCCCTCATGGCATTCAGCTGTTCCGGCGACATGGTTGAAAGGGCGTCCGGAGGAATCAGGAAGTCCACTGCGTCGCCCGGCATCAGCTCCATCCCCAGATATATCAGAAAGCTGATAACCAGCATCATTGGGATAAGTGTCAGGATTTTACGTATTATATAATTACTCAATTCAAATCCTCCTCGTCGAAATCTCCTCTAAGAAACAGGGCGGACCGTCATATAGCCGGCCCGCCGCAGTCCAATCATCCTACTTAATATTTGGTTCATGAGGGAACTGATTGATGTAGAAGCACCTGGTGTATCTGATATTGGCAGTTGAAACCTTCATTCCATCCATGGATTCGATTGCCTTGGCGTCATCCGTGGATTTGCTCCATGCATAATCAATCTTACCTGCACCTGCGTTCTTAACCAGATTGCTGTCATTCTCACCGCTGGCAAACATGTAAATTGTCTCGATGTTACCGGTTCCTGTCTTATAATATCCATCCCAGCGTTTCAGGGTCGCATAGTTGTTGAGAACCACCTCATCCACCTTAAATGGCCCGGAACCAATGGGTTTCTGCCAGAACTGATCCTGCTGAAGGGTTTCAGGACTTGCATTCTCCAGACAATGCTTTGGAAGGATTGGCCATTGTGAGAATACAGCCAGCGCATTGGCTGAAACCGTGTCAAAGTTCACTGTAATCTTGCTGCCGTCAATGACAACACCTTCCAGGTTATCGGTCTTGCCGTCCAGGAAATCCTGGGCGCCCTGGATCGCCTTCATGACTTCTGATGCCACTGCATTGGTACCCGGAGTCCTTAACATAAGTTCCAGTGTGAACTTAACGTCCTCAGCAGTCAGAGGTTCATCGTCATGCCACTTAAGGCCGTCCCTGAGAACAAACTCAATCGACTTGTCATCCTCAGAAACCGTGTAGCTTTCAGCCAGCATGCCATCTGTTGGATTTAATGAACTGTCTGCATTGATAAGCTTATCAAAAACAAGTTCAGTATTAATCATATACCCGGGATTGACCATGGGATACCAGAAGAATTCCTGAGGTCCTCCGTTGGTGTACATGGTGCGGTCATCCCTGTCAATCTTCCAGTCCAGTATGTTCTTTTCGTAGGAGAACTGGTCATTGCCAAAGGCGCTGCCTGCTGTATCCAGTTTATCGCTGGTATAGATGAAACATACCTGATGGTACAGAGGCATGGCCAGCTCATTCTCAGCCACGAACTGCTGGATTTTGTAAAATGCCTCCTTCTGCTCACCCACATCCATGGTGGCGTTGGAAGCTGCAATCATCTCATCCAGCCCTTCCTGTTTGGGAACAGAAGAGTTATTGGATGCGGTAGATGCAAAACGATTATAGAACTCGCTCTCGGCAAGGGCTGCCACTGCCGCATAGGCTAAATCCCACTTCACTGCTGAAGGCCCCTTCTCCATATCTGCCGGCGGTACCCACAGCTGGGCCGCCAGATCGCCTTCCAGCTTCCTGAACTGTGCCTTCACGCCCACCTCCTGCCAGTACTGGCCAATGATGGTCATAAGGTCCACGGTCTGCTGGTCATCATAATAGTAAACCACATCCAGGGTATAATCGGAAGGCCATCCAGCTTCCTTTAGCAGCTCCTTTGCCTTTTCCGGATTATACTCATATACCGGGATGCCGGCATTCAGCCAGTCACCGGGAGCAGTAAAGCTCTTAGCCACCTCTGCCTTACCCTCAAACAAACTGTCCACAATGGCATTCATGTCAATGGCATAGGCAAGGGCCTGCCTTACCCTGACATCCGCCAATGGTGTCCCAAGGTCAGCCGCGCTGGTCCCGCCTGCCGCCCCGGTCTCCCCTGCTGTCCCGCCTGCCGCCCCGGTCTCCCCTGCTGTCCCGCCTGCCGCTTCAGTCTGTCCTCCTGCCGCTGCCGCAGTGGTTTCCGTCTTTCCTCCCGAACCACATCCGGCCAATGCGCTGGCTGCAAGGGATGCCGCCAACAACAGGCTCACCAATCTTCTTTTTCTCATACTACGTAACCTCCATTTCTTTTATATTTGTACTTTGTACTACAAAGTATGTGGCATGTTGCTGTATTTATTAATCAATACAGCTTTATTGTACGTTAATCTGACATATATGTCAATATATTAAAATGTTTGGATTGTATATATGTGTATAATATATAATTTATTCCATATATTTTTGTTGTATATGTATATCGTATTGACTTTTCTTTCATGATGAAATATGATAGTCCTATAAATTATTATTTTAACAATTACATATTAAGGGAGAATATCAGACATGGCAGAATCTACCGGTATGAAAAACCTCAAGTCCCGGCGTCTGTATTTACAGGTTTACGACGAAATCAAAAGCTACATAGAAAAAAATCACCTGTTGCCAGGTGACAAGCTTCCATCGGAGATGAAGATGTGCGAGATGCTGGGAGTCAGCCGTAATGTGCTCCGGGAAGCTATTAAATCACTGGAGATAACCGGGGCGGTCCACTCCACTCCCGGCGTGGGTATCGTGATTCAGGAATTTAATACGGATTTTTTCCTGAGCAATCTCATATACAGTATCAGTGATGAGGACCAGCTCCACAAGGAGATTGAGGAACTGAGGCGCGTCCTGGAACTGGGATTCGCAAAAGATGCATTTGACCGCATGACAGAAAAGGGCATTGCGCTTCTGTCAGAAAAGGTGGTTACCATGGAGGAACTGTTTAATCAGATTAAACGTTCCCACTCCTCCGTATACGGCGTGAAATTTGCCGAAACCGACGCCGCCTTCCATAAAATCCTGTTCCAGGATGTGGATAACCGGCTGCTAAAGTCCATTATAGAGTTTTTCTGGGCCTGTGACCGGTACTATAAAGTAAAGACTACCCACAGCAACATGGAACTTACCGTTGAAAAACACCAGCGTATCTGCCATGCATTGAAAGCCGGCAGTTATTCTGATTTTTATGACGCCATGCAGTTCCATTTCAATGTAGGATATTTCAAGCGCTGACCATACCGGACCAGCGGTCAGCTGTGCCATGACTGGTACAGCTCCTTACCTTGTCTGTAAAGGCCGTCATCCCCACCAGCGGCGGTATGGGAAATCTGTATCTGCACACCCTGAACACCGCAGGCATATCAGGAAGCAAAGAAAAGAAAGCTACGGCAGCCACTACAGGGAAGATTCACCGGATACAGATGACGCCCATTATCTGCACCGCATCAGTATTGGTCTTGAAGAGAAAATAAAAAAAGAGGCAGCCGCTTCACAATTTTTCACTTGTGAAGCGGCTGCCCTTTCAAACATCAGAGCATCTGCTCTATGATGCTAACATAATGCTTAAAATAATATTACTGAATAATCATTCCTTTTTTCTTTTCGTCAACGCTAGATAAATCCCTGTCAGTAACATTGATATCACAGTCAGCATATAATGATCAACTGACATATCACCTGTCTTTGGCAGTGGTGCCAGCGGTACATCGTCATCCAAAATCGTAATCAGAGAGTCTGGTTGGCTGGGAATCTGAGCCATAGGAACCTCTTCCGGGGTAATACTGATTGTAACTCCTGGTCCGCCATCAGAAGGCTGGTACCGTCCACCCCCAGTATTGGAAGTACCGCCGCCTCCTCCAGTACTCCCTCCCGGAGAAGGAGATGGGTTTGGGTTTGGATTTGGAGACGGATCCGGTGTGGTTTCTGGATTCTCATGGTAAACATTATTAAACTGTATCACCTCTGCCTCAGCACCATCAGACCTCTGGATATTTACTATTTCTGCACTCACTGTTCTGTCATGATTGTCCGTAACCTCTACCGTCACAGTATAAACAGTATCATCATAGTCAACACCTGTCAATGTACCCTTCTGTTCCATGATTGTGTAGGTATGTCTGCCCGCATCATTGGCTTTGTAGTTAATCTCCGGAAACAGGATAACTCCGTTTAGTCCATTTTGAGCTTCCGCTTTCAGCGTGTCTCCCTCGTATATACGGAAAGTAAATTCCCCTTCTTCCAAAGGCCTTCCTTCCATTGTCTTCATGGCAGTGAATTGGAGATTTCCATCTGCTTCATATAGATTCTTTACCAGACATTCCGCCTGCTGTTCTTTTTCAATAGCTATGACCGCTTCATTCCTGTCCTCACCATTTATCTGTACATTATAATAGAAATTATCACCGTTAATAGGCGTCCCCTCTGCGTCTGCCACTTCTTTCACCACATATTCTCCAATAGGCAGCGACAGTATGAGGCTGTTATCAGCAATCCTGGAATCATAGTGAAGTTTTACAGTCCTCAGGTCGGCGTAGGATCCATCCCTATCGTAGTATCGGTCTCCACCATAGACTGTAAAGTAGAAATCGGTCTCAAAATCACTGCCTGATTCCCTGCCGTTTACATCTTTGGTCAGCTTTAATGTACCGGAATTCTTAATGTTCTCTACTACATGAGGTGTTCCGGCATTTTCTATGGCTATCGCTCCATCCGGCACCCCAATACCATTCTCCCTATCCGGAATGATAAAATACTCCCCTTCTGCCTTCTGATATCCTTCCGGCACCGTAGTCTCCTCCAGATAATACAGCTGCCCCTTCTCCAGTCCCGTTATCAGCACTGCTGCGCCTGCCTGCGGATTCCCAGAATCAATTACCGGGGTAAACTCTCCCACATATTCTAAATCCGGGCTTCCCACTTCTGATACTTTGCTCAGCGTAAAGGCAGCTCCTGTCAGCGGCTGTTTATTCTGATCCACCTTGTATAGTTTTATAGAAAATTTTCCTCCTCCTGTAAAGGCGGCTTTTACAATAGTGACGCTGCGCTCAATGGTTTCGGTAATTATACCTTCTCTGCTGTAGAGCAGGGATGCTGTGTTCTTCGTATCAACGGTTTCATTTATAGCTCCTGTAATCATTACCTTATAAAAAATCTTAATGGGCGTTTTGTTCGGAAGATTGGAAATCTCAAAACTGTCATTGCCAAAACTGTCTTTTCCCACCCTGATATTCGCTTCTTCTATAGGTGTCCCGTTTTCTGCATTTGTTACCTTAAAGCTGTCCGGAACATATGCCATTTTCCCGGGTACTCCTAAGGTATCAATTACGGTCAGGGTACCATTGCTGATATCTGCCCCTGGCTGGTTGACCAGAATTGTATATTCAGCATACGGCGCCGTGTCGCGGCTGTATGCCATTCCTTTTTTCAGGAAGCTCTTATCAAAACCAGTCGTAGCTGATACTTTATGAAGCATATTTCCATCAATAACCATCTGGGCGCTGTTTGTAAAACTCTTTATAGATGGATCTGTAACCTTGGTTATGATGTTTAGGTTAATATGTTTGCTCATCTTGTAACCAGAAAAGTTTCTAGCAACCGTGTTAAGGTGGATGGTCACTTTATTTCCATCTATATCGTAATCTCCCTTTTCTGGTTTCAGCGTATAGTTCATGCTCTGGAATTTAATATGGTCCAGAGTTAGTCCTTCCGGTATATACTCAATAACATCAACCGTGAAACGCCCCAGATTTTGGGGTGCATCATTCCCATATCCCTTGTTGATATTCAGATTCCATGTGATGGTGCCTGCTTTCGTATCATTTTTTACCCAGTTCTTTGAAATATAATCTTCGATGTAATATGGCTGAGAGGTAGCGCTCTTCCATGTTGTCCCATTGATTGTCATCTCACCTACATTTTTGAACCGCAGATTATCTTTTGTTCCGTCTTTATCAAAAACCCCCACATTTTCCAACATCTCTAAATCCACGAAGGACTCATACTCAATGACAACCGGTCCTGGGACATCTTTTGAAAACACTACGCTGAATCCACGGTTTCCAAGTTTTTCATCAAATGATAATGTATAGGTCCCATCATCCGGAGATATAGCCCTGCCATTACCGTCTTTCAGAACAAAGGAAGCCTTAAAGCTGCCATCATCCTTGAATGTATGCATATTTGCACGGGCAGCATCTTCCTTATTTTTATTTCCCCACTTAATTACGCTGAGAGAATCTTTATAGACAGTGCCCGCTGGAATCGTGGCGCCTTTCGTCTGCCCGTCTGCATATGGGGTAAGCACGCTCTGCCAGCGGATTGTGCCAAATTCATCCCCCCACCCAACATTTCCGGCTGTATTATTGACAGGCTCATATACCCCGCCGGAATTAATGTTATTGCTGGATTTCATGTTGCTGCTTAAGTTCTTCTTTGTCATGGTATAGGTGTTGTACAGGAATCCGACACCGGTACTTCCGCCTATGCCTCCAGAACCTCCGCCTGGCCATGTTATCTTTATTTCGTTACTGAGATTGCTTTCTGTTGCTTCATTAGGAGTGGTAAAGTATTTGAAATCATAGTAATATTTTCCTGGATTTTCAATGACATATTTCCATGTTTGGGGATTCTTAGAAATTATTGGTTCAATGTCATCCACTTTCCCAAGTGAGGTTCCATTTTTGCCAGTATAAGCAATAACTTCTACATTTCCCAGATACTTTTGATTTTTATCCAGCTTATCCTCAATCGTCCATCCGGTCATATTAATCAGCCTGGGATTTACAAAAACATGATACTCAATGACAACCGGCTCAGTCTTACCATCTATCTCATAATTATAATGTACAATTCCACTCTTGGTAACGCATTCTATGGTCCTCTTAAATGTAGTGCTGTCACTGCCCGATACTTTTTTATCCGCTGTCACATTAACTGTATTCTTAAGTTCCAAAAACAGGGATGCGGACATCTCTTTTGAAGAATTCCCGGTATTCTGACCGCTCCAAGCACCGGCTCCAAGCTTTACCCAATAAGATAAACTAACAGACTCTCCAGGCATCATAGAGGCCGGCATTCCATCCTTTGTATTCAGTTGGATACCTATGGTCTTTCCCCCATTGCTCATGCCGCCGAAAGTAACATTGTCTATAACAGTATCCTGATTATTGGATTCAAATTTGATTTCCTGGGTCTTGTCAAATACAATCGTTCCGTTTTTGGTGTTCCCCAAGGTATCGCTTACTTTTACATTGGTTATTGGGCCGCTGTTCTGCGCATCAGCTGTCACGGTTACATGGTACTGCAAAGCTGAAGGAAGCCTATTCTCATCATACCTGATATCCTGGTCTGTCCACTTTCCGCTCTTGGGTCCTTTGACTACTTTTACAGAGTAATTTTCCTGCACCGGAGCCGGCACCAGTTCCATAATGTACTCCACTTCGTCACCCACCAGAGTGATTTCATTTTTTTCCTCTAAAACCTTTTCCAAATCCAGTTTACCACCGGCTTCTGCCGTGCCGCGATAATTCTGGCCTACATTTTCAGCTGTTATTTCAACATCCATGTAACCCTCTGCATTGATGGATGCCGTTCCAATGACAGCTTCTCCTCCATTGATATCTTTTACAACAGTCTGCTTTTTGTCATATAAAATATTTGACGGGAACTGATATGTAAAATGGTCTCCCTTCTGTACACTGTAAGTTTCAAAAAATGGGTCTGAACTATTCTTAAAATCGTAGGAAATCTCAAACCAGGTGCTTATGTTCCTTGGAAGAGGTTTTCCATCTTTCAAGGTAACCCTCCTGGCCCCATCTTCCTGTTCTGTAATCTCAATATCAAGTGTATTTTCGTCTTTATCCCGGACAACAAGTTTAGGAAAATCCTTATCCATCAGTCCATGTTCATCAATATTAAATACATTAGATATATCCGGCGCTACAGCAAAGACAGCAGCAAACGTCGTAAAATGACTGGTTTCAAAACTTAGATCTTCAGTTGTACCCTCCCGGGTAATATCCTTATAACTGCCTTCCATTACTTCTGTGCTGTTGTCCTCATCCTTTACCCAGAGAACCTGGGCCATCTGTGACTCCTGAATCAGTTGGTCCATAAGAGGGCCTGAAAAACTTACCGTAACAGCACCATTCCTGTTCCAGATTTCATCATCCAGCTTTTCTCCATCCAGACACAGGTTAATATCATAAGCAGGAGCAGCTATAATTTCCCGTCCCTCTTCTGACTGGTCAGACCTGATTGCCTCCTCAACTTGTGATGTTACAATTTCGGCTGTAACCTCCGTATTTTCAGGAAGAACACCCGGCAAAGCGGATATGGTAATATCCATACCATCATCCATTGAGATCGTTTTGTTAAAAGGCATAGATGTACCATCCGGAACCATCGTTATAAGGATTTCCAAGTCTTCCTCTACATACTCCAGAGTAAACCACACGATGTTTTCCTCACTGTATGCGGATTCCACCACATCTCCATTTGCCTCTACCTGCCCAACACGAAAACCCTCTTGTTCCTCTACACCAAAGGTAACGCTTTCTCCTGCTTTAACCCTGTCACACTTATCTACAATTGCCGCCTTGTCTTCGGGGGTAATCTCATATGTGACACGGTATCCGTCCACCTCATCTAATACTTTCAATTTCTTCAGTGTTGTTACATATGCCTTTGCAGTGCTGCATCCGTCCATCCCCACAAGATCACCATTACCAATGGAACTCACCGGGATGCTTTCCGTCTCTGTCGAAATCTGGCTTTCCTGGGTTTCCGTAACCTGGACGGGTTCTGATTCTACTGGCTGAGTCTCCTCGGATGTCTCTGTCTGAGTCTCCTCAGATGTCTCTGTCCGGCTTTCCTCTGAAGGGGTCTGAATATCTGTTGCAGGTTCAGATGACTCAACTGCAGTTGTTTCTTCTCCGGTTTCATCGGCAGGCGCTTCTGTCTGCTTCCCGCTTTCCTCTGTCAATGACTCCGTTTCAGACTCTGCCTCTGCAGAGGATTCCTTAGGTACGTTGCCTACAGTTTCATTGTCCTTATCATTACTATGTTTTTCTGAATCATCATGGGTTCCACTTGTTTCTGTATCCTCCTGCTGCTTATCAACACTGGGTTCAATCGTAGAATTCTCTTCTCCTGTATCCACTGCCGCCACGACAGGAACTGCATGCCTGATACGGGAAGCCACGGGACTATCAGCCTGTGTTTTTCCCTCTTCCGATACATCAGGAGACTGCGTCTCTGGCTCTGACTTTTCAACGATTTCCGGCTTGGTATCTTCTATCACTTCATCCGTCTCAACAGCTTCGTTTTCCTTTTCCTCTGTTTCCTGGTCAGGAATCCCAGAGCCTGTCTCTGGTTCTGTCACCCCGGACTCTTCCATACTGGTTTCAGGTGTTTCCACCATTGGTGCATCTGTTCCGGGTTTCTCAATTTCTGCTGCATCGGATTCAGGTATTTCAGCCTCTGTCTGGCCCGTGGCAGATGTATTGGATTTATACTCAATTCTGTTATCACCAAACGCAGTTTCATAGTCCTTGACTGTAACCCTTTTTGTCCTCTTTTCACTGCCATCTGACATTAAGATTGTTGTTGAGCAGCTTATGGTATCCTCACTATTGTTAATATATAGAAATATAATCTCTTCCTCACCAGTAAGGGAATATGTATCATCCGCTGCTTCCGGAAGGCGGACAAAAACCCTTACTTCTGCCTCCATATCCTGACCATCAAATTCCGGATAGAACTCATATACCGGGTCCTCCCCATCAAAGAAAAACTGATAGTACTTTTCTGCTTTTCCATTGGTAAAATCCAGCTCCTCTTGTTTTAATGGCTCTGCTCCTGAATGAATCATGTCTTCAATAGCAGCAACAAAATCCGTTCCTGATACCATGAAGTCCACACTGTTTCCGCTGGCTGCATACGCAACAGTCGGGGAATGGCCAATATTTGTAAATACCATTGCTGCTGATAGTACAATGGCCAAAGTTCTTTTCACTAATTTATTCTTATTCACGAATGATTTCCTCCAATTTACAATTCTGTACTACACATATGTACGATTATACACTTAAACGGTTACATCTTGGTTACATATTCAAATTCTGTTAAAATTCATAAGCCAGACTTTATTATGCAAAAGAAAAAGCCCAGAAACCTTATAAAATAAGATTCCTCGACTCTCTTCGGGTTGGGCTATTCGTTAAAATAGTCAGCAGGGGAAGAGGGGCTCGAACCCCCATCTACGGTTTTGGAGACCGCTGCTCTACCATTGAACTATTCCCCTTTTTGTTTGGCGCATTTCTGAACCTCAATTAGAATACCACAGGTTTGAGAAAGTGTCAACTGTTTTTTCAAAAAAGTATTTTTCCTGTCCTAATGGTCCGGCCCGGGTCGGGAGGGAACTCCTCTTTACAGACATCGGACCCTCCCTTCCCATCCCAATTCCCATCCCAACCCAGGCTCTTTTACATGATTCCAATGGCCTCCCGCACATTGGATACCCCAATCAAACGTATGCCCTCCACAGGCTTCATCTTATCCGCGCATACGCTCGGCAGCACACAGGCGGTAAAGCCCAGCTTGGCAGCCTCATTCACACGCTGGCTGGCCTGGGATACGGCCCTGACCTCTCCTGACAAGCCCACCTCCCCGAATATGAGCATTTTCGGATCCACGGGCCGGTCTTTGTAGCTGGACATAAGGGCCATGATAATGGCCAGATCCAGGGCTGGCTCGTTCATCTTCATGCCTCCCGCTATATTCACATAGGCATCCAGCCGCGACATCTCATAGCGGCAGCGCTTCTCCAGCACTGCCATCAGCAGGTTCACACGGTTGTAATCCGTACCGGCCGCCGTCCGCCTGGGCATACCGAAATTCGTTTCCGTCACCAGGGCCTGTACCTCTAAAAGGATGGGCCTGGTGCCCTCAAAGGAACAGGATACCACTGCGCCCGAGGCTTCCTCCGGCCGGCCGTCCAGCATGTATTCAGAGGGATTCTCCACCTCTGCCAGCCCCTGTTCCTGCATCTCAAATACACCTATCTCATTGGTAGATCCAAACCGGTTTTTCACACTGCGCAGAATGCGGTAGGACGCATTCCTGTCTCCCTCAAAATAGAGTACCGTATCCACCATATGTTCCAGTACCCTGGGGCCTGCCACCACGCCTTCCTTTGTCACATGCCCCACCACAAAAATGGCGATTCCCCGGCTCTTTGCTATCTGCATCAGGATTCCTGTGGACTCCCTTACCTGGCTGACGCTTCCGGGAGCAGAGGATATCTCCTCCCTGTACATGGTCTGTATGGAGTCAATGACTGCAATCTGGGGATTCTCAGTGTCAATGGCCCTCTCAATATGCTCCAGGCTTGTCTCACACAGGAATTTTAATTCCCCGGTTACCGGACCGATACGGTTTGCCCTCATCTTAATCTGTTTTAAGGATTCCTCCCCTGATATGTACAGAACCCGCTGGCCTGCGCCCGCCAGATTCCGGCATACCTGAAGCAAAAGGGTGGATTTTCCGATACCCGGGTCTCCCCCCACCAGCACCAGGGAGCCGGCCACGATTCCGTCTCCCAGCACCCGGTCCAGTTCTCCAAAGCCAGTGGATATACGGTCCTGCTCCTCTATGTCAATCTCTGACAGAAGAGATGGTCTGGCTGCCGGAACCGGGGATTTCTGGCTCCCCGAAGCCAGGCGCCCTAACCCGCCCTGGCTGCCTGACGGTTTTGATACCGGTTCCTCCACCATGGAATTCCAGGCCTTGCAGGCAGGACACTGCCCCATCCATTTGGATGATTCATATCCGCATTCCTTACAGAAAAATGCGGTGGTTCTCGCTTTTGCCATGATAGCCTCCTCATATTTATGGAATCAATATTTAAAAAACTTGACAGAAAAAGGCTGGAATCGCTTCCAGCCTGTATGATACTTAAGTTTTATGCTCTCTTTACAGCCTTAACCTGAACCGATACCCCTTCTTCCAGTTCCACGCTTACGCTGAGCTTGCCGCTCATGTTAGTCTTCATGCTGCCTACGGCTGCACCGTCAACGTAAACCTCGTAATCCGTATCGTTCTCAAGCTGTATGGTAATCTGTGCATCCCTGCTGCCTTCCACCGCGAATTCCACGTCCTCATCCGTAACCTTGAAATGCTCTGCAGCTGTTCCGGGTACAGATTCATAAACAAACATGTCATTGCGCTCCAGTTTGGTAATCTCGTTGTAGGTCTTGACCTTGTACATGTCTCCCTGATATTCGAAATCGGACTTCTTAGCCTTCTGTCCTAACTTGTAATTGCCAAAACTAATGGTGCCATCCTGCTCTATGCAGATTAACTCTTCAATGACCGGCATCTTCTTATCCTCCTGCTAATTGTGCTTAAGTATAACCTCTTCATAAAAATTATACAACAATCACCGAGAAATAACTAGTGAAAATATTCTTAATTTGTATAAACTGCTACAGATGCTGTTAAGCCTTGGGCGCCGGGGTCTCCTTCTTCTTACCGGAGACGCGTCCGGCCCTGCTTTTGCTCCCCGCCGCCTTGCTCTTATCCTCAGAACCTTCCCCGGCTGAGGCTGGTTTGGCGGCTGGTTTGTTGGCTGGTTTGGCGGCCGCCTTTGGCCTGGCTGTCTTTGCTTTCACGCTAAAGGTAAGCTTTTCCCCGTCAAATCCCACTTCCACCAGGGATCCGGCTTTGATGCGGCCATCCAGCATCTCCTCAGCCATCCGGTCCTCCACCAGGTTCTGGATGGTGCGCCTCAGAGGCCTTGCCCCGTATTTATCGTCATATCCCTTATCAATCAGGTGCTCTCTGGCGCTGTCCGTTACCTCAAGCCCTATGCCCAGCTGTTCCTTGCAGCGTTTGCCGATGGTGCCCAGCATGATATCCGCGATTCCCTTTATATGCTCCCTTGTCAGCTGATGGAACACGATAATCTCGTCAATACGGTTTAGGAACTCAGGCTTAAAGAGGCGTTTCACCTCATCCATAACACGGTCCTTCATGAAATTATAATCTGCCTTGGCATCGCTTACCATGCCGAATCCCAGGCGTTTGGGTGAAATGATATTCTCCGCCCCTGCATTGGAAGTCATGATGATAATGGTATTCTTAAAGTCTATCTTGCGTCCCTGGGCATCTGTGATATGACCGTCGTCCAAAACCTGCAGCAAAATGTTGAACACATCCGGATGGGCCTTTTCTATCTCGTCAAAAAGAATGACACAGTAGGGATTGCGGCGGACTTTTTCGCTGAGCTGACCGCCCTCGTCATATCCCACATATCCTGGCGGTGAGCCTATCATCTTGGACACGCTGTGCTTCTCCATATATTCGGACATATCCACGCGAATCAGGGCATTTTCCGTACCGAACATGGCCTCTGACAATGCCTTTGACAGCTCCGTCTTTCCCACGCCTGTGGGGCCCAGGAACAGGAAGGAGCCAATGGGGCGTTTGGGGTCCTTAAGGCCCACCCTGCCTCTGCGGATGGCCTTTGAAATGGCTGTTACCGCCTCCTCCTGTCCCACCACCCTCTGGTGCAGGATGCCTTCCAGGTTCCTCAGACGCTCTGATTCCTCCTCAGCCAGCTTCCTGACCGGAATCCTGGTCCAGCCGGACACCACGTCCGCGATTTCATTGTCGCTGACAATAAGCTTTTTGCTCTCCTTGTCCTTCTGCCACTTTTCCATGGTCTGGGCTATCTTTTCCCGTATCTTTTCCTGTTTCTTCTTTATCTCTCCGGCCTTCTCGTAGGCTTCCCTCTTGATGGCCTCCTCCTTGGCTTCCTCCAGACCATCAATCTCAGCCTCGTAATCCTTAATCTTAGCTGGCTTCGTGTAGTTCTGGAGACGTACCTTGGAAGCGGCCTCGTCAATGAGGTCGATAGCCTTATCCGGCAGGAACCTGTCGTTAATATAACGGCTGGACAGCTTCACCGCTGCCTCCAGTGCATGGTCTGTTATCTCTACTTTGTGATGCTCCTCATAACGGCTTCTGAGCCCCTTAAGTATGGCTACGGACTCATCCTCTGTAGGCTCATCCACGGTTACCGGCTGGAAACGGCGTTCCAGGGCAGAATCCTTCTCTATATACTTGCGGTACTCATTGATGGTAGTGGCTCCAATGAGCTGAATCTCACCTCTGGCCAGGGACGGTTTTAATATATTGGATGCATCCAGTGCGCCCTCGGCCCCGCCTGCTCCGATGATGGTGTGTATTTCATCAATAAACAGCAGCACATCGCCGGATTCCACCACTTCGGAGATGACCTTTTTAATACGCTCCTCGAATTCTCCCCTGTATTTGGATCCTGCCACCATACCGGACAGGTCCAAAGTCACTACCCTTTTGTCTGCTATGGTTTCAGGCACATTGCCGGACGCAATCATCTGGGCCAGTCCCTCTACCACGGCTGTTTTGCCCACGCCGGGTTCGCCAATCAGACACGGATTGTTCTTAGTACGGCGGCTCAGTATCTGTATCACGCGCTGGATCTCCTGCTCTCTTCCTATGACAGGGTCCAGTTTTCCCGCTGTGGCCAGCTGGGTCAGGTTCCTGCTGTAGCTGTCCAGGGTAGGTGTGGCATTGCCCCGCTTTCCGGCCCTGGCTCCCTGAAGGTCATCCTTGGCGGCAGGAGCGTCCTCACCCATGGCTGCCAGCAGGTCGATGTAGAGCTTCTGTATATTGACCCCGATGGTGTTGAGAAGACGGCTGGCCACGCAGTCCCCTTCCCTCAGCATGGCAATCAAAATGTGCTCTGTTCCTATCTGGGCTGCCTTAAAACGGACAGCCTCCCTGTAGCTGTTCTCTATGACCCGGCGGGCCCTGGGGGTATAGGCCGTCCTGTCCGCGGTCTGTACCGTTGGGTTGGGGGCAATGAGCTGGCTAACCAGTTCAATGACGCGGTCTTCCTCCACCCCGTTTTCCTCCAGTACCTTGGCCGCCACTCCGGTCCCTTCCTGCAGCAGGCCAATGAGCAGATGCTCTGTTCCCACGTAACCATGGTTCAGTGTCTCCGCCACACCCACTGCCAGCCCAAGCGCTTCCTGGGCCTGCGGTGTATATCGTTCCATCATAATGTCATGTCCTCCTTGCAAGTGTGTTAAATCCGGCTCTGCCCATGGCTGAGCTAGATTATCTCAGGCAGGTTCTGCCTTATATAAGCTGCCCTCACAGCGTCCAGCTCATCCTTATCCAAAGGCCGTTTGGCCCAAAGATTTAAGTTGGCCGGCTTAATTCCTATAATCAGGCTGTAAAGGGAGCATTCCTCATTAAATTTCATCAGTCCATCCTCTTCCCCTGCCATGAGCTGGGAAATGAATATCCTGGCATCCTTCTCCGTTATCTTCCTGGCGTACTTTAAGACACCGTAGGACTTATATGCCTCATCCTCCCGCTCCAGGCGCTGGGTATTAAGGGTAGCGCTCCTGACCCGCATTTCCTGGTTGTTGAGCTGGGCCGCTGCCTTTGTAACCAATTCCACGATCTCCTTTTCGGACTGTCCCAGGGTCCGCTGGTTGGATACCTCATAAAGGCTTCCATAGTTGTCGCTTCCTTCTCCGTACAGGCCGCGGATAGCAGTCCCGAACCGGCTCATATCCGCCACAATGCTCTGGAACTTGCGCACCTGGGATAGGGTGGGCAGGTGAAGCACCGCGCAGGCACGCAGTCCTGTACCCACATTGGTGGGGAAGGAGGTGAGATACCCGTACTTTTCGTCAAAAGCATAGGAAAACCGTTCATTAACATAATCATCCAGAACATCCGCCTTCTGCCACAGCTCATCCAGTTTGAGTCCGGGGGACAGTATCTGCATGCGGATGTGATCATCTCCGCCCAGGACAATACTGCCCGACTCATCAGCTGACAGCAGCAGTCCAGACGGCTCCTTCCTGCTGACACAGGCCATGTTAAGGATTCTGCGCTCCCTGAGAGCCATCTTCTCCAGCTCCTGCATCTGGTTCAGCTGGCTGTAGCTTAAATCCCGGCCATCCTGGTCCTTAAGTCCTTTAAGTCCCTCCCTGAGGCGTTCCACCATCTCGCCGCACTGGGCAGCGGTCATCCTGGAGGGAAACACATATTCATCCCAGTTCCTGGCCAGACGGACGCGGCTGTATATCACGTTGGAGTTTTTGCTGTCTATTTCCTCAAACCATTTACTCATGGATTCCAGCCTCCTTTTTCAGTTCTTTAATCTGGTCCCGGTAACTGGCCGCCAGTTCATAATCCTCCTGGCGCACTGCCTCCTTTAGCTTGGAGTCTAACTCCCTAATCTGCTTTCTGACCACAGCGGTCTGGGAATCCTGGGAACCGGCCTCTGCCAGACAGTCTGTGTTCTCTTTTGTTTCCTCCCCAGAGCCCCCTGAGGCCTCCGGGTGCTCCTTTTCAAATGTACTTCTGTATTTGGGATGCTTGCCCTTATGGCTCTCGCTTCCCTGAAGCTGCTTCATCTTATCTTTGATAAACAAATCAAATACGCCATAACAGTCAGCGCATCCGAACCGGCTGTTCTCCACAAAATCCTCGAAGCTGGTGCCGCAGGTGGGGCAGACTACATTTCCCCTCACATCGGTCTCCTCCTCGTCATCCTCCAGACCCAGAAGGCCGGAAAGAAGCTTCCCCAGTGGAAACTCCCCATCCAGGAGGGCGGAGTACTGGCCGAAATCCATCTCCTTCGCACAGTGAGAGCAAAGGTTATGTTCCGTTTTTACGCCATTGATTATCTCAGTGTATTTGATCGTGGCTTCCCGGATTTTACATCTTTCACATAACATACGAATCCTCCATTGACATCCAGAAACGTACCCGTGCTTTCTGCACATCACGGTTCTGGCCTTATTACAGAACATGTCTGAATATACAGGCGGACAGCCGCCGCTCATGTTCCGGCAGTTTCTAACCTTCCCCGGTCCCCTGGCCGTCATTTGTCCCCATACACCCGCGGGTGTATTTATCATAAATCTCATCCACCAGATGATGGATTTCATCACGGCTTATATTCTTACAGATACCCCAGGCCAGTACCACATCCAGGTCTCCCCGCATGTCGTCAATGGCCTGAATCTTATCCACGTCCAGGCTGACTACAGCGCCCTTGCGCCGATCCAGCTTTACAAACCCTTCCTGGCGAAGCACAGAATATGCCTTATTAACTGTATGCATGTTGATGCCGATATAATCAGCCATTTGACGGACAGAGGGCAGAGTGTCCCCCTCCCGTATCATGTCCGTGGCAATCCCCATGATAATCTGGTTGCGCAGCTGTATATAGATTGCTTCATCACTGTTGAAATCAATCTTCAAGAACATAAAACCACCATCTTTCGTTTTGTGTAACAAGGAAAGTTATATTTGTTCTACAAGCAATATAACACTTGTTAGTATTATCATAGCAAGGGAACATGATTTCGTCAAGCGGAAATCTGTGACATTTCCCCCTCCCTTGTAACCTCCCGCCCCCTTTGCCCAAAAGCCAATTCCAAAAATCAGCGTTAAAGACAAGCGCTAAAAAAAGAGCGCCGCCTGACGCTCCTTTCTTAATCCTGGGATGTTTTTCAATGAATCTGCCCGGAAAACCTTTTTTAATTTTTAAAGGAGTTTACGGATGGGCTTTAGAAAAACTCCTGGCCCGAAACCTCCGCAGATACCGCCTTCAGCGCCCTGTCAATATAATTTCTGCGCATTTTAAGCTGTTCCTCCATAGGCAGGTCAATATCACTGCATGGATTATTAATCGCGATTCCCGGAATAACTCTGGAGCTTCCAATGCTCCTTGCCACAGCCGTCATGTTGGTGATAAGTGCTGTTGGTATGCCGGACTTCTCCATTTCATTAACCATCGTTGCACCGCAACGCGTACAGCTTCCTCATGTGGCAACCAGGATAGCTGCCTGGATGCCGTCCATTTTAAGCTGCTCCACGATTTCACGGCCCATTTTCCTGGCCTCCTTTAAAATCGTAAGATTGCCGGTTGTCACGTAGTAGTAATCATCCAGCTTTCCGATTTTCCCCTCCCTCTCCGCTTCTTTTAATGCCGTAAGTGGTACCAGTACCTCCGGATCTTCATTTACGTTATTTGTGCTGAAGCCGCCGTGGACACTGTAGAACTCATTTTTCTTAAATGCTTCCAATCTCCTGATGTCATACCGCTTCCAGACAGAGGCTGAACCGGAAGGAATCCTGTCCGGATTTCCTACAGGCACCAGGCTTCCCGTGGTGATGACTGCGATTTTTGCTCTTCCTGCATCCACAGGGGCTGCCGGAACAACCGTGTCCTCCTGTTCAATGGGAAACTCTGTCTTAAAAGGCTGGCCCTGTAGTTTTGACAGCATCATCCTTACCGCCCTGTCAGCGGGCGCCTCCTCGCTCTTGACGCTGACCCTTACGCCGTGGGGAAAATAGCCTTCCGCCTCAGCCCAAAGGATTTCTTCTCCTGACAGCACCTTGGCTGCCAATCCTGCCATTGCCGACGCGTCCTGACGCATTCTGACCGCGCTTTTGCTGCCGCGCATGATATAGACATCCGGTGTTTTTGCATAGGCGGCCACGCCTGGATTTTCCTCATTCATGCTGGTAATGGCTGTCACATGATATTTTTCCGTTATGTATTTGCAGATTTCACCGCAGCTCATACCGTAGCGCCCTGACTGGAACGCGGGTCCGGCCAGGAACAGGTCAAATTCGATTCCCTCCAGAAACTGATCCATTCTTTCAATTGCCTCGTCTCTGTGGCCGGTCATGAAGTTATCGCCGCATATGATGGTGTGTGTTATCTCTGCATCCTTTAAACAGGACAAAATCACATTTCCCGGACCCACCGGTCCCTCCTCAACGGAAGGCTCATAGCCGGCCTTGTCCTCGCCTCCTATGCCGCCGAAAAACTGGTTTATATACATGACTATTCGTTTCACTGCTAGTCCCTCCTTAATATTCTTTTACAGCCCGTTTCAGCTGTGCCGCCGGATTGCCGCCGCATGCCAGCGCATATGTATTGATAATGACGGAATGGTCCGGTCTCAGGCTCGGCCCCAGGGTTGTATGGGTGGACCAGGCGCCGTAGTAATAATCCCTGACCAGGGACTCATCGTCACCTATAACCTTATCCATGGGCGGTAGCTCAATGATGGTTGAGGTCTCCCCCACGGACACGATTGCGTCGGCTTTTGGGTCTGTATACACCTTCCCGATATGCTCATCCATGATTCCCACGGTTTTAATGCCTTTGTCCTCCAGATGGCTTAACAGATAAAAGGTATCCACATCAACATTGCTTCCGCCGCCCCACTCCTGCACAAAGGCTCCGTCTAATTTCAGGCATTCCGCTATCTGTGCAGCGCTGATGGCATTGCGCAGTTTCATGCTGTCCGACACATCGGCAGGTGACAGGATAACCCCCGCAAAATCAATGGTCTTTCCATGTTCCTGGCAGAGCCGCTTAATCATGGGATGGTTCTGGGCATCATATGTGGTAAGGGCCTGCCCGGCCAGCCCCATGCCTCCCAGCAGGAATCCGTCCAGAATCTCCTGGGGATGGACCAGCAGCGGCATCATATTATTGCAGTCCCGGCCCAGAAACAAATCATTGATGCCCTTTGCCAGCTGGCTGATTACCGTCATCACGTAACCCACCCTGGGAAGCTTCTTTTCCTGCGCCTGCTGTGAGCCTTCATCCAGGTCATAGCACTCCCACCGGTCCGGTTCCCTGCCGGCCAGCGTCTTTCCCAGATACTCTGCCATATAATGGGCAGATATGCGGAACTCGTCCTCCTCTCTCAGCGTATAATCCAGTTCCTTCTCATTCGTCCTTTCCGCAAAAATCACAAGGTTTGTGGTGGTGGAATGATAGCTGTAATCTGCTCCGGGACCGCTCATGTCCAGTATGCCGTCCCCCATGCTGCTGTAACGGCCGCAGACCAGCACGGCAATTCCCTTCATGGCATGAAGCGTCCCCTCCCCGCAGCTTGTGACAGGTCCCGTATATCCGGGAAAAAGGGCCCTTCCGTCCGGCCTGAATCTCGGCTCCACCGCACCCTTCACAGGGCAGATTCTCACACTGTCTCCGGGATGGACGATGTGAAGTTCAATGTTTTTAAGCTTCCCCAGAGGGTTGATGGCCTTTGTTGCCTCCTCCCTGTTCACAGTGAGGATCCCGCCTTCATAAGCTGTCTTTTCTCCAAAGACAATATCCCTGACGAGAAAATTTCCAATTTCCAGTTTTTTCACAATATTGCACCTCTCTTATCTTTGCTTCATTGATTATTTGCTGCCGGCAGCAATTGCCGCCTGAATTTTATTTTTACTGCACCCCGGCTCAAAGAACACATCCAGATGTTCCTCCTCCATCCTTGGCGTACAGAGGGAGACCAGTACCATAAGCAGGAACGACACCGCCGTACCCGGGACAAAGGAATGCACCACGCTGGTAAGTCCTGCAAAATACCAGATAATAGAGACAGCAGACCCTCCGATAATACCCGCCATGCATCCCTGTCTTGTTGCCCTTTTCCAGTAGAGCCCCAAAACCAGCGGAGCCGTAAAGGCGGCTCCCATAACGCCTGCAGACATGGTTGACAGTGACCAGATAAAATCAGGCGGATAAATGGAGCCGATTACCACCACCACAAGAATGATGCCCGTGGCAATCCTGGATATTCTGACGGATTTACCGGAATCCTGCTTTGCATTGCTCCTGGCGCAGTAATAATCTTCGTAAATATCCTTGGTCACTGCGCCGGAAGATGTCAGTACCAGGGCCACTGTGGTGGAAAGACCGGCGGCCAGTATCCCGCAGAGAAATATCCCTGACACAACTGCATTGGTATGTTCTGCCACCAGGGTGGGAACAATGGCGT
Source organism: Enterocloster sp. 210928-DFI.2.20 (assembly GCF_020554465.1). Classification (NCBI taxonomy): domain Bacteria; kingdom Bacillati; phylum Bacillota; class Clostridia; order Lachnospirales; family Lachnospiraceae; genus Enterocloster; species Enterocloster sp. 210928-DFI.2.20. The sequence continues at coordinate 57,051 of NZ_JAJCHK010000023.1, read as the reverse complement.
CCACATTGTCAAAGGGCACTGCCCTAAAAAGCTTAAATGCCGCGGCGCCAATCATGGCAATGGAAACCATGAATATAATTTCCCATACAACCGCAACCCTTATCACGGTTCCCACGGTTCTGGAATCCCTCAGCCCCATGAACTTTGTCACAAGCTGGGGCTGTCCAAACGCAATCAGCGCCCAAACTCCTGCCCAGCTGAACAGCTGCGCGAATGTCAGTCCTGAAGACGGCTGTATATGCGAGGGGGATACCGAACCCATGTACGTCACAGCCGCTGTCACCCCGCCGCTTTTTGTGATGACGATTACCGCCACCAGAAGGCAGGATACTGCAATGGTGATTCCCTGAATGATATCCGTGGTGGAAACACCCCAGTATCCGGCGGTTACCAGGTAGCAGAAGGATACCACGGCAATGACCACCACTCCCATGGCATAAGGAATCCCCACAATGGCATGCATGGCGTCTGCAATGCCCTTCATGGCTGAGATTGCATACGGCACCATCATAACCGACACAAGGGTTCCGCACAGCAGCCTGAACTGGTTGGACTTATACCGGATAGCCAGGAAACCTGAGAGGGACACGACATTTAATCTCTCTGAAAGCGCCCGCATCTTCGGTGCAAACACAATAAAGATCAGGATACAGCAGAAAAAAACGCTTATCATAATCTCAAACGCAGCATATCCAAGGCCGTAGTTATAATACATGGGCGGGTCCCCGATGATTGCGACCGTGCTGACATAGGCAGCCCCGTAAGAAAGAGCTGTCGCCACAGGCCCTACCTGTCTTCCCCCAATCCAGAAATCATCTGATGATTTTACTTTCCGGCTCATATAAAGACCGACGCCAATTAATATCCCCATATATATGACGGCCATGATAATCTGAAGCCAACCTATTTTCATGAAATCCTCCTCTCCAAAAACAATGTCATGTTCTCTTTTTGGTCATTCCTCCTCATCATCTGTCTGGTTAAATGACCAGTAGTAATCTGATTTCTTCTTCCACCATTTAGAGCGGAGAATCAATTCAGTTATGAGAGGACATCCGATTACAGCAGATGCAAACATAAGAAACGTCCCCCAGGGCAGTCCCAACGGTCCCATAGTCAACCTCCTTTCCATGAAAAAAAATATCTATAGACAAATTGTGCTATCGAATTTATCTATAGATATTTTACAATTATTATGTTTTTGTATATATGGAAAAAAATACATTTAAAAAGCCCAAAAAAAGTCTTTTTTACATCCACTTCAGGAAGTCGTTTGAATCATATATGGGCATCTGTTCGAGGATGACCAGGGAGACGTATAATTTAACATAGGCATACAAATCGTTGACATCCACGTGGAAAAATTCCTTTAATTTTTCAATCTTCTGGTAAACCGTATTCTTATGCATAAAGAGCGCCTCTGCCGTTCTTTTCACACTTCCACCGGAATAGATATAGATTCGCAGGAAGTTCATGTAATCACTCCCATACTTCTTATCATACTCAAAAATCTTATACACGCTGGGATGGCACAGGCTTTCCATGGTAAATTCTCCGCAGTTCACACTGGTTTTCACAAGATACGTCACAATGCTGTCCGCAAACGCGTAATAATGTACTCCGTTTAACGTGTTAAACAGCACCCTGATTGCCTCCACCGACTGCTTATATCCAATGGAAATATTCACAATATTAAAAAATCCGTAGCTCAACCCCGCATAAAAATTCCGTTCCACCAGAAAATCCTCTATTCCCAGCTGGGTCCTGGAATCATACTCCTCCGCACAAGTGCCTGTCAGCAGACACACGTAGTAATTTTCGTGGCTGAACACCCTGGCGTTCAGTCTCTTTGACAGTTCCCCCACGTCGTTGACCTTTGTCTTGCCCAGGCTCACATCAATCAGCAGCACATAATATTTTTCCTTTTCCACCCATCCTGCTTTTAACAGCTCATTGAGCATCAGTTCCGGCTGGGCGGGAATTCTTCGGATCATCCCCTCCAACAGCTCGTCCAGCCGCGAGATTGGCTGTACGATGCCATTGTTGGTAAATGTATAGCACTGCAGGATATTACAGATTTTCTTTAGAAAAATGGGATCCGTCACCCGGTCAAACCTGGTATTCCTTTCGGCCAGCACACAATACCGCTTTTTCCCTCTGGGATTGGTATAATGGACAATCATCAATGGATACGGGATTTCATCGGAACACTCCTGATAACATATATTCAAATGCTGTCCCTTTTTAGACACTGCCTTAAAATCAATGCTGGCAATCCACAAAAATTCATCTTCCCCATCAAACCCATTCCATACCAGCGGTTTATAATCCTCCCGCAGCAGGATACACGGATTATCCATGACCCCCGAAATCATGTCTGTCTCCGATGAGCGGAATGCGGTTAACTTGTCCTGCATCTTAATGAGCAGGGACTCCTTGCGGTTATAATTCAGAAGTATCTTCTGCAGCACCTCATAAAGATCTGTTTCCCCCGCAATGACACAGGTATTTTTAGGCGGGCGGGGATGGGTAAGGGACGGCTGAACATACAGCATCCCCTCCAAATAAGAATAAGAGCCGTTCTGTACCTGGACCCCATATACCTGCCCTTCCATGGGGCCGGTATATTTGTACTGATTTTGTCTGGTATCCAACACTTCCAATAGAATTCTGATGTCCATAAATCCCCTCTCCTGTTCGTAACCCAATCGTTGTGCAGCTAAATAAGATTTATTTTCATTCCTATAATCCCTAATATAAAAGCCACAGAAAATGCGATTGAATGAATAACCAACGTTGAACTGTTTTTAGAAAATACTGGAATATTACTTAAGATGGCATAGCCTGCAATCCATTGCCCGTATGCTGTATTGAGGTTAAACCCAGGCAAATCTTTCCTCACCACTTGAAGAACTGCCATTAAAGCAATTAAACTAAAAACCACCGGTGAACCTCCTATACTCTGGCTATTTGGATAAAGCATTGAAAAAATCATATTTGTTAAGGAACCTGTCACCAATGAAAAAATCATTAATTTGATTTCATTTATTTTCCCATCTAAGAAATACAAAACCCAGTATAATGCTGCTGCATTAATAATTAAATGAAAACAATTCACATGCACTAATAAACCGGTAAAAAATCGGTAATATTGGTTTTCGATGATATTGGTTCCTTTGTTTGATAATAAGTGAAAGCAATCTGCTTTAAAAGATGCAAGATATATTGTCCCCCACATAATAATCCATACATTTCTTGTGTACATCTTTGCACCTCCGCAAAATCCAATCTGCTGGTCTGCACCTGTTCCGGCTTCTGCGCCAAAGGCAGCCCAGGGCAGCGTCTAATTTACTCCATTATATAATATTTCAAAACAAAAATATAGCAATGCATATTTATTCTCATATGCATTGCTATATTATTAAATAACCGGTTCTTTTCCTTTCTTTTTCGCCGTGGCATAGGCAAAGGCCATGGTTCCCAATATCGGCACAAGCATGACAATAATACTTCCTCCGTCCGCCGGGATGGCGCTTAAAAAGCCTTTTTTATAAAGAAGCAGTACTCCAAGTGCTGTCAGGATGGAAAAGGCGCCGCTTTTTTCATTTCCAGACAAAAATTGGGCAAAGATACACCCGAACAGCGCCGGGAGCAGAAGGCTCAGTCCATTGGATACAGACGCCGGAAGCCGGCTTAATGCAGCCTGCCCCGCAAAGACCGCTACAGCCAGTATACCAATGCTGACAAAGCATGTTATGGAGATGGCAATGGTGGAAATCAGCGAACCTTTTTGGGTCCCCGGGTCCACCCCGGCTGCTTTCTGGGCTGTTATGGCGCAGGGCATACGCATATTGGATGCATTTCCCGCCAGTGAGCAGAGAAGCATGCCTGTGACGCCCTGTACCGGGAAATAAGCCACCGGCTCCGATATCCACCACGGAAGGTTAATCAGCAGCCAGGCAAAAGTGCCCTTTACGATAGCCGGCCAATCCGGCGTGACCCCCCATCCAATCCAGGTATATAAAAATGGAGCAAAGAAAAATAATGTGCTTGCCAATAATACAAACCGTCCAACCCTCACAATTGAGGGCAGATATTCTTTATTATATACATCCTCCATCTTTTGGTTTTCCGCCTTTTCGTTTTTCATCCTTCCCTCCTCCGCTCTATACGAATAATCCCAAACACATACCGGCAGCCATGGAAATTAACAGTCCCCATTCCAGAAGCCATTTTTTCCTTGTCCTTTTCTGTATGGCCTGCAGCAGAAGCATTACCGCGAATCCCCCCGCCAGCGCCACTGTGGACGCATCCATTTTCAGTATGTAAGGGGCATCCACATATGCGTAGCAGCCCAGAATCGCTGCAGTTGAAATAATAGTTGCCACGGTTGCGTCCTTACCGCTGATTTTCCGGATCACCTTATCCATCTTAGTACAGAGAAGGGCCGGGATAACAAGATATCCGATACAGCCGAATGCCATCAGGAATACGGTTGTCTGAAATATACCTGGCGTCAATGTGGCTGCGCTTGCAGTTGTCCCAAACGCATCTGCCGCAATTCCCACAGACTGCAGTTCATACCCCACATTTCCCACAACCGAAAGCCGCAGCAGGGCTGTGGGCGCCCCTACCATAATCAGCAGGGATATCATGCCCACTGCAATGACTACGGAAGGAGCCACCGCAGATATGCCTGCCGTCTTAACCGTTATGCTGATTTGTTCCTTTGTAACCCCAATACTTTTAGCCACCTTGATGCTTTTAACCAGAAAATAGGCAGCCATACCTAATACCAGTGCAATGGACATAAGTGTAATCATCCATAACATAGGGCTGTTGACAAGTTGCTGAATTTCCCTTGGCATGTGAAAACCCTCCTCCAGAAGTAATAAAAAATCTATAAATATAGGAATATTATAGTTTTTTTGAATGAATACAACAATGTAAAAAAGTCCATTATTTTCTCTTATATTTGTGAAACAGTTCACGTTGACATAATCTTTTTCACATGCAATACTTATTGTAGCAATTTAGTTCCATAGCCCCTTTAAATCCATATGGCAATTGAAATACATATAGCAATTGAAATACATATATTACGCAATATATTATAAGCAAAGAGAGGATAATCATATGAAAAACCAATTATTGTGGGAACAGCTTCGTGCGCCGGAGCTGAAAAAGCTTGCTGAAAAGAATGCTGTGGTGATGATACCAATGGGGGCTGTTGAACAGCACGGCCCCCATCTTCCCGTGGCTACAGACACCATACTGGCCCAGTGGATTGCTGAGCGCGCGGCAAAAGAGATGTGGGATAAAGGGATTCCTGTTGTGATTGCTCCTGCCTTTGTCATTGCCAATTCCATGCACCACATGCATTTTTCCGGAAGTCTCAGTCTTACACCGGGAACCTTTATACAGGTTCTAAAGGAGCAGTGCAGGGCAATCGCGGTCCAGGGGTTCTGGAAAATTGCCATTATAAACGGACACGGCGGAAATACCGCGCCTATTGATGTGGCATTAATTGATATTAACCAGGAGCTGGGATTCCCTGTATACAACGTTCCATATACGGCTGGGGTTGATGAATCGCCTTTCCTGGACAAACAGAACTATATGATTCATTCCGGAGAGGTTGAGACTTCCCTGATACTGTCCTATGATGAATCATTGGTGGATACCAGCTACACTAACCTGAGCGGGAATCCTGGTGGATGCAGCGATTACGAGGGCTGCGGCGCCCTCTCCACCTTCCATTACATGGAAAGCCACACTGAAAACGGAATTATGGGAGAAAGCTGTGCTGCCTCCAAAGAAAAGGGGATTGCCCTGGCGGACGCTTACTGCAAACGCCTTGTGGAAGTACTCTCCGACGAAAGACTATGGAGTGTCCCTGTATGATGGGTTCTGATTTCAGATAAGCAGAAAATAAGAATATTTCGGTTCCTGGGCCGGGCAGCCTCCGGCTGCCGGCCTTTTCCGGTGACAGGAACCGGATTGGCCGTGATAAGGCACAGGCAGCCATTGACCAGGCAATGCTCTGCGGCATCAATAAAATCACCGGCAAAATTCAATATCCAGCACATCGTCAAAGCTGATTTTCGTATTTACCACCTGAAGGACCCGGCTGCTGATATTGAACCGGGCAACCATCCCGGTCACCTTCAGGTATTCGTCTTTATGAAAATAAACCACACCGATTATCATTCCCGGCTCAATCTGCTGCATTTTCCGGTTCAGTTCTTCAGACATGTCCTCTGTCAGAATGATTTTGGGCACCACTACCCGCTCTTTTTCCGCCAGTGCTTCCGGCAGTCCCTTAAGGGCTGCAAACGGAAGGAATTGTTTTGCCCTGTCCTGAACAGACATCTTTGCCCTTGGTCTACCTGCCATCTCTCTTCCCTCCGGCTTTGTGTTCTGCGCCTTCACGCTCTTTGCCGCACTCTTTGCTTTTGTTCCCGCCATCCTTATAAATCCCGCTTTTATGGCCTCCAATCTGCTGGTTCCGTTCCTGCATGGTGGACGTCTCCTGCAGATTTATCCCTTTAAGGATTGCATTCTTCCCAAACTTCTTCTTTATATCCAGCATGGCTGTCTGCAGTTTACGGTTCCGTTCCAGCTCCTGCACATCGGTAAACATGCTGTATTGCCTGTACTCCTCCTCAATCACGTGGTTTACTGAAATGTTAAGCCGGTGTATGGCCAGATTAGGATTGGCAATACGCTCAAACAGGGCGGACACTGCGGGAACCAGAATGATATCTGCATTTGTCTCCGCGTCCAGGGACGCTGTTCCTCTGGAGGACTCAACTGCCAGCTGCCTGGAATAGCCCACCTGTAAGGTCACTGAATCCGACACCAGGTTCTTTTCCACCATCTCCAGACACAGCAAATCCATCATTTCCTTCACAATCAGCTTTGCATCTTCAAAGCTGTAATCGCATCCCAGGACCTGTCCGCTGGTGAGGCAGTTTGTTCTGGCCTTATAGGACTTGATAGCCGCAATGGTGGCGGTCTCCCTCCCCCATGCATGGTCGATCAGCAGCTCCGCATCCACGCCAAACAGTTTATACAAAAAGTCTTCATCAGTCCTGGCAATGTCCCCCGCCGTATGAATCCCATACTTTTCCAGCTTTGCGGCAATACCCCTTCCAATGCGCCAGAAATCTGTCAGCGGCTTGTGGTCCCAGAGAGTTCTTTGAAAGGTTTCCTCGTCCAGCTCTCCGATAAAATCCGGGGAATGCTTGGCCGTTATATCCAGGGCAATCTTGGCCAGGTAGAGGTTGGTGCCAACCCCGCAGGTGGCCCGAATACCATATTCCCGAAAAATATCAGCCATAATGGTCTGCCCCAGCTCCCTGGCCGTCATATGGTAAAGGGGCAGGTAATTGGTTACATCCATAAAACACTCATCAATGGAATACACATGAATATCTTCCTTTGAGATATATTTCAGATATATGCCGTAAATTCCGGCTGCATAATCAATATAAAGCTGCATACGGGGCTGTGCCATGATGTAATCCACACTCTTTGGAATCTCAAAGACGCGGCATCGGTTATGGATTCCCAGTCTCTTCATGGCAGGGGAAATAGACAGGCAGATGGTCTTTTCCGTCCGCTCCGGGTCCGCCACCACCAATCTGGCTGTCATGGTGTCCAGCCCCCGTTCCACACATTCCACAGAGGCGTAAAAGGACTTTAAATCTATGACGATATAGATCCGCTGTTCCACGATTATACTCCCTTTCCCCAGGATGTCCATTCCTGTTTTTTGTTTCTTTTCTTAAATTTGTTATTCTGTTTATTCTATTATTGCAATCCACTCTCCTTTATTATACTGCCTTCATCTGTAAACCGCAACATTTTATTCGAACATTTGTTCTTTTTGCTTTTGTCCTTTTTCTCTGATATTTTTTTGTATTATCTATATCTGCACCATGTCTCTCCTTCCCCCTTCGAAAGGAGATTCTTCTTCCACACATCTGCGGATGTAAACTCAGTAAGTGACATCCGATAATCCTATTGCTTCATCCAGATTGCCGTACATATAAAAAACGGGCTTCTGCTTATTGGCAGAAGCCCCGGCTATCCGTACCCTTTGCAGATCTCCCTGAAACACATCTCATCTGCTTTTCAAATATTTAATGCAGCATGCTATAATTAAAACCAGAGCAATAAACCTCAAAATATGAAATGTGCTGGCGAAAAAAGTAACTAAATACATCTTATACATATGTCCTCCCGGATAATCAATGAAAGCTTTCTTCTGTTTTCAGTTTCGACGACCTTACATCTATATTATACCGCTGAATGAACCATTCCCCCAGCAATGCCTCCACCAGGTGAAACCAGATATGACCGAACACGGATAGCACTGCAGGAACCAGTAAGAATGCTTCAATTTCTCCCAAAATTATCTCCCACCTCATTTCGTTGCAAAATGCGTCTTAAAGAATTCAGTAAAAGCAGCCAGTTCTTCATCCTGCGACACATACACATAGAGTTTTTCATCCTCCAGCCAATCGTAGGCATTGATGCCAATATAACTCTTTCTGTCGGGATAAATGATAAAGGCATCCGTGGGGTACTTATTCCGGTATGCTTTCAGGATTTCCGACCGGCGGTAATAGGTTGGATCACCACATCCGGAAAGATCAGGGACTGTTGGAACAACTACAATCGTCTGGTTTACCTCATTCCAGCCAACAAGAAGATTTCCTATTTTCGATTTGCTGCCATGAACAAACCCATAATTAAAACGGCTTACATCTTCGGTAAAGCCAAAGATCAATCGGTAATCGTCCCCATTTTCTACAGCCTGATTAAACAAAGCACGCATTTTTTTTGCATTTGCATTGCTTTTTACCATATCAATTTCAGGTCCTTTAAAAAGCTTACCAAAAATTCCCATTATTGCTTCCTCCTGTAATTAAATATTTATTATATTAAGCTGAAACCAATTATGGCCACAGCCGTTTATTATGTGAATTCCCCTATTTACCCACGGGAAATAGCGGATGTGTCATACCAAATGCGAGGAAATAAGCAGATGCAGGTGCCTTATCTTTTTATAAGATTGGTTTACATTTTAGCTTTTCAAGATAATCCACAAGCGCCTCCATTTGAAACTCCGCAGTCCCATCAGAAGCCTCGGAAACCAGTAATGGTAAATTTTCTGGGAGAGCCCGGCATGTAATCACGATTAATAACGTCAGATTGAGCACTAATTTAAGCTGTTCTGTGTCGGCTTCAATCTCAAAACTATTTAATATTGCATGTAAAAGGCTTAATTGCTTATCTCTGAACACCTTATAACTATCCCTGGATAAACGCTTGAAGATCAGGCGCTGCTCATCCATCGTCAAGACAGCGATCCCATATTTTTCACCATGACATAGAGAGTGGAGAAACTTTTTCACCTTATCCCTCCAGCTTATGGCTGGATCGTTCATCAGTTTCCGGGCATATTCAATGAGTTGGGGCTGCTGCAGATAAAGGGCCTCCACAATCAGCTCCTCTTTATTCGGAAAAAAAGAGTAAAAGAAAGTGCGTGATATACCCACCTTCTTATAGATCTGCTCCACCGTGGTGTGCTGTATTCCCTGCTTTGTCATCAAATCCAGCCCCACAGCAATTAATGCCTCTCTGATTTGTACCCGTTCTTTTTCAGAATAACCGACTTTAGGCATCGTTTCCCCTCTTTTAAATAAAAACATTTTTTATTTTTGTCTTTATTTTATCACAGGGAATCGGATCCTACAAGAGTGAATATATTAAAACAGCGTTCAAACCTGATACTGAAAATCTTCCGTCTTGTTATCACCGCTATCATCTTTTTCTGCATAAAAATATTGCCATAATAAAATATTTTTGCATTTGACAGATACATCCCCAAATATTAGAATTAGGTATATAAGTCAAAGGCTCCATATAAAAGGTAAGACAATTCCATTACGGGAGACAGAACGACCGTAAAAATTCATCTAAGAAACTATGCACCAGCGCCGGCGATGACATATATGAAATGTTACAGGAATTTCCTGAAAAATAAAATGGATTCATCAATTCGGCTTTAGGAGTAAAAAAAATGAAATATTTTGGCCGCGGATTAAGTGAACAGCACAAAGAATTAAGCAGCATCATCCGAAAGACTTCGGAGACCGAACGCTCAAAAGACCTGTTTCTGCAAATACATGCAAAGCTGCATTCTTCTGTGGCATCCGGTACAGACAAAAACGAGGTGGATAATCTTTTATGTGATTTGAAACAGAACGAATATGCCATCATGCCGACAGGAAAAGATGAAACTATTGCGTGGGGTTTGTGGCATATCGCCAGAATCGAAGATTTGACCATGAACATCCTGGTCGCCCGGAAAGAACAGGTGTTCAACCAGGACTGGAAAGAACGGCTGAATGCCCGGATTACAGATACCGGAAATGCACTCTCTGACGATGAGATTATAGACTTTAGCAGAAATGTCAATACAGAGCAATTGATTTGTTACAGAAATGCCGTGGCGCAAACGACAAGGGACATAATCCTCAGCTTAAGTGCCGCTGATTTAAAGCGCCAGATCCGGCAGGATGATATAGAGAAAATCCTGTCCGTTGGCGGAGTTACACAACAGGAAACCTCCATATGGCTGCTTGATTTCTGGGAAAAAAAGGATGTGGCGGGCATACTGCTTATGCCGCCTACCCGCCATGTAATGCTCCACCTGAATGATTGTTGTAAATGGAAAGAAGCTATCCGGACTAAGAAAAAGTTTTTCAGAAGCTGACGGGTACGGCTCTATACTGCTTCCTTAACGGTCATAGCTCATCACCGCCGTCTCCCCGGCAGTACCTGTCCATGTGCCCAATCACGATTTCCAGGATGCGGTCTTTCTGAGCAGCTGTGAGTACGGGACATTTCCCATTCCGGCGGTTACCCCTGCCCAGGCAATCTTCCCCGCTCCAGGTGTTCTCCCCGCTCCTGGCAATCTGCCCGCTCCAGATATAAGCCAGCACTGTTTCCGGCCTGCACACCGGGACATCCGAGACTTCCCTTCTCAGTACCTCCAGCTTTGGATAATCTGAATCTTTCTGTCCTTCCAGGAAAATAATGTCTGCCTCCGGGAAGAAACCAAAGAAATCCTCTGCCTTCATGGAAGGCTGCTCCTTTGTCATGGAAAATTTGGTGCCGGAGTACACCACTGTGCCGTATGCCCCTGCCTCCTTTATCCTCCGGCTGTCGGTTCCCGGCACATCAGCCTCAAACTCATGGCCGTCATGCTTGATTACCGCAGACCGGATTCCCACCCTGTCCAGTTCTCCAACCAGCATCTCCAAAAGGGCTGTCTTACCGGTGTTCTTTCTGCCGCTTACAGCCAGGACAGGCGTGCGCAGCCCTTCCAGGCTCCTGTAGGCGGAGGGTGAATTCACATTGGCAAACCAGATATCCGGTATATGGGCCTCTGACGTATCCACCACAATACAGCGCACAGAATCCAGGAACTTCATCAGCCGGTAATTTCCCTGACGGATCGTGTCTCCCAGCGCCTCCAGACAGGTGGCTGCGTAAAAGCCGCATAATGGCTGTATACGGCCGTCCCTGGTTCTCCACAGCACCGCGTCCGCCCCCGGCTCCCAGCGCTCCATCAGAATAGCCGCCATCTCTTTCCTGAATAAAGGCATATCACAGGACACAAAGAACAGCCCATCAAGTCCTGTGCGCTGAAAGCAGGACCATATACCGCCCATGGGGCCAATCCACTCTCCTTCTGCCCCCTTTACAGTATCTTCAATCACTTCCAGTCCGCTTTCCCTGCCACCGCTGCCTGCATAACAGGCCCGGGACAGGTAGCACGGGATGTCCAGGGCCTGAAGCTGCTTCTGTATATGCCCGCAAAAAGACTCTCCCTTATAGTCCAGTCCTCCTTTGTCAATACCGCCCATACGGCGTCCCTGTCCGCCTGACAGAATTACACTTCCCCATCCGTGCTTCATGTCCTGTTCCTCCTGCTGTGTCATGATATTGTCCTGTCCTGTTTTTCCTCTCCTGCCTCCCTGCTTTCATTCCGGTTTTTGGACTGCTCCTTGTCCAGATACATAGCCTCGTCCGCAGCCTTAAATAAGGTCTCGTAATCCATCCCGTCCTCCGGGCACAGGGCGGCGCCAATACTGGCCCTGATTCCCCTGATTCCCCAGGTGGTTATCATGACTGTCCTGAGACTGTCCTGTATTTCCCCTATCTTGCGTTTTCCTGTCTGCCAGTCAAATGCCCCCGGAAGGAACATGACAAATTCATCCCCGCCAATGCGGGCCACTATATCATTTTCCCTGCAGGCTCCCTTAAGGACTCTTCCCATCTCAGTGAGTATGGCATCCCCTGCCGCATGGCCCATGGTATCGTTGATGCTCTTAAAATCATTTAAATCCAGCATCAGAAACAGTCCCTGTCCTTTTTCCTTAACCATGCGGTCAATCAGCTTTTCACCTGCCTTGTTGTAGATTCCCGTAAGCACGTCCCGCATAGCCTGTTCCCGAAGCTCCTGCTCCCTGCTTCTCTGCCGCGAAATGTCCGCCAGCTTGCCCACCACCTTGGCCACTGTCCCTGCATCAGAGGTAATGGCCTTATAATGACATCCGAACCAGTGATACTCGCCGGATATACTCTTAAGCCGCAGTTCTGCATACTGGATTTTGTCCTCCCCGCTGCCGGTTCTGCCTCTCAGCATATCCTCCATAACCTTCCTGTCCTCCTGGACAAACAAGTCTGTCCTGGTCTTTTTTCCCATGACATGGCTGATTTTAAGCTCATCCAGCATCAGGATGCGCCTGGCATTGTTGGTAAATTCCAGGGTGTCCTTTCTCCTGTCGTATTCAAAAAGGGCCGTATCAGAAAACTCCGCCAGAAGTCCGTACTTCTTAGTCTCAAAGTCCAGGCTTCTCCGGTAATGCAGGAACAAAACCACGATTCCGCCGCCCAGAGCAGCCGTAAGGCCAATCAGAAACAGGCTGGCATAGATAAGCTCCTTCAAAATATTGTCATAATGAATGGCCACATCAGGCGAGCGTACAAAATTTACGATATACCACTCATTATACCCCAGATAATCCCAGGAAAAATAGTAGGAATCCCCCTTCCCCTCAAACATGAAGCTGTCTGACCCGTCTCCATAGAAGCGCTCTTCCATCTGCTCCACTACTTCATCCGTAATGCCGGCTACCTTTACCGAATCAAACAGGTTCCCTGTGGATATATCACCACGGTTGTGATTCTCACTGGCAAGAATTGTTCCATCACGTCTCACAATGAGTGTGCTGCTGCGTGTAAATGCGCTTGCCTCAGGAACCTGTTCCGTGATGGCCAGGGGCTCCAGTCTGGTCTGCAGCACTCCAATCACCTCTCCATTCTTCCAGACCGGTTCCGCTACCGTGAAAACAGACTTGTTTCCCGCCTTCTTCCAGTCCCATATATCGGACACCACACCTGTTCCCTGCTCAATCTCACCAAACAGGCTCCAGTCACGTTCCGACGCCTGCTGAACCCTCAGCCTTCTCTCCAGCTCCTGCAGGGTCACATATTCTATCATATAGTCCCTGTTCTGCAAATTAAGCTGATCCAGATATCCGTTCAGGGAATCCTCCGTATATTCCGGGATAATCTGTTCCACCAGACCAGAAATCCCTTTCAGGGTATTCCAGGCATCCGTGATGGAACTGTTCAGGTAACGCTTTTGGGCCTGGGTATAAGAAGTCAGGTTCGCTGCCACCATGTTTCCGAATTCCCCGGCCAGCTTCCCGCGCTGATTGTAAAAAACACCGCTGGCTGTCAGTGCGAACACAAAGCAGAACACCAAAAAAGCGGCAACATGCCATTTTCCAATTAACTTACGTTTCATAGATTCCTCTTGTCATAACTCAACGCCTCTGCATCCTTTTACCGGGATACATTTTCATCACATCTTTTTATATGATACCATTTATAACAGTCCTTGTAAACAGAAGGCCGTCCGCCAAATACACCCAATAAGCCCAATACCCAGCCCTATGTTTCAAGATCGCAAAAAGGCTCCGCAGCAATAGCGGAGCCTCCCTGTCTCAGGTTATGGATGCATCGTAAATCTCCTTAATGGACTGGGCCAGCATACGGTCAAACTCGCCCTGGGTCTGATTGGCATTAAGGCCTTCGGACAATGCCCTGGAAAAGCTGGCAATCAGTCCCGGACTGCGGCTTAAGCGCTCATTGGCCTCCTGGCGGGAATATCCGCCGGACAGCGCCACCACACGCACTACATGGGAATCTTCCATGAGGTCGCTGTAGAATCCGTGCTTATCCGGAATGGACAGTTTAAACATCAGCCTGGTATCCTCCGGAAGCGCTGCCAGATGTTTCTTGATTTCATCCTTCATGATTTGCTCAGATTCAGACTTATCCGGACTGTAAATATCAATCTCCGGCTCCAGTATGGGAACCAGTCCCGCAGCCGCAATGCGAAGCCCGATTTCAAACTGCTGGTCCACAATCTTTTTGATGCCCACAGGGTTAGCCTGCTTAATCACGGAACGCATCTTAGTTCCGAAAATATGCCGCTCCACCGCACGTACAAGGAGTTCATCCAGCCCCGGAACAGGCTTCATCAGCCGGACTCCGTCCGCTTCCTCTGCCAGACCCTTATCCACCTTCAGGATAGGGATGATACCCTTCTCCTCCCACAGGTAATCCGCAGTCAGCTTATCCCCAATCTTCCGCTCCATGGTATTCTCAAAAAGGATGGCTGCCAGGATATGGTCTGAGGTAAAGGAGGGACTGGTTATAATCCTGGTACGCATCTCATGGACCAGATTGAACATCTCCTCATCATTGCTGTACTGGTCCTCTCTGATTCCGTAATTCTTAAGCGCCTTTGGCGTACTGCCGCCGCTCTGGTCTAACGCTGCGATAAACCCTTTTTTCCCGCTCATGATTCTTAGCTGTTCCTGGTTCATATAACTACCTCTCTTTCTTGATGGAATATATGGTATAAGACCGGAGGCGCCTCAAGAAAACACGACACCTCCATACTATAAGTTCTGCTGAAACCGGACGCGGGGACAGATATCAAAGACTTGAAACATGTTTTATAACTTACCTTTATTATAGTAAAATCTGTTCCCCATTGTCAATAGAGGGTTCTGAGGATTGACAAATTGTGGGGCCAAAATAGGACAGAGAACCAAATAGCCGGGGACCAAATGGCCGGAAACCATCCAAAAGCAAAAGGCCGGAATCCTGTATAGAAACAAGATTCCGGCTCTGAACATTCTTCCTAAATCTTCAGCAGGCTGCAAGCCAGCTGAAAATATATAATCAGGCTCACCGCATCCACAATGGTGGTAATAAGCGGGGCAGCCATGATGGCCGGGTCCAGATGGAGAACCTGAGCCGCAATGGGCAGGACACAGCCAATGGTTTTGGCCAGCATGACGGTGGCTAAAAGGCTCAGTACCACTGTAAGGCAGAGCATTTCCTGTCCTGGAAAACGGATTACCAGCTGTATATAATTGACCAGTCCCAGCAGGACGCCCACAATGACTCCCACCCGCAGTTCCTTCCAGAGTACCCGCAGGATATCCCCGGCTTCAATCTCTCCCACTGCCATGCCGCGGATAATCATGGTGCTGCTCTGGCTGCCCGCATTGCCGCCAGTATCTGTCAGCATGGGAATGAAGGTCACCAGCAGCGGTATCACCGCAAAGGCCGCCTCGTACTTTGCCAGAATGCTGCCTGTAATCATGCTGCTGATCATGAGAATCAGAAGCCAGGCCAGACGGTTCTTTGCCAGGGCAAACACGCCTGTCTTAAGATAAGGCTTCTCGCTGGGGAGCATGGCTGCCATCTTCTCAAAGTCCTCTGTGGCCTCCTGCTCCATAACATCCACCACGTCGTCCACGGTAACGATGCCCACCAGACGGTTCTCATGATCCACCACCGGAAGGCTCAGGAGGTCGTACTTACGGAAGCTCTCCGCCACCTCCTCCTGGTCGTCTGTGGTCACGGCCTTGATCACATGTGAATCCATGATGTTGCCGATGACTTCCTCATAGGGATGCATCAGCAGATCCTTGACCGTCACCACACCCTCCAGGGCCCTCTTTGCGTCCATGACATAACAGGTGTAAATGGTCTCCTTATCCACGCCGTGCCTGCGGATGTAGGCAAATGCCTCCTCCACGGTCATGCGCTTCTTCAGGCCCACATACTCTGCCGTCATTATGCTTCCGGCGCTGCCTTCCGGATATTTTAAAAACTGGTTGATCAGCTTCCTGGTGTCCGGCGTGGAGTTCTTAAGCACACGCTTGACCACATTGGCCGGCAGTTCTTCCAGCATATCCACGGCATCGTCCACAAACAGGTCGTTTACAATGGCGCTGAGCTCATAATCCGTGATGCTGTTGATAATATGCTCCTGCTTCTCCACAGGCAGGCAGGCGAACACATCGCTTGCCAGCTCCTTGGGAAGCATGCGGTAGACCACTACGGTCTTCTCGGAATCCAGCTCCTCGATGAACGCAGCAATATCCACCTCGTTCATCTCAATCAGCTTTTCCTTCAGTAACCTGAGCTGCATTGTGTCTAACAGCTCCATCAGCTCTTTTAAATCAAAATTCTCCTGCATCTTATTCCTTCCATGAATGGTGACATCATGAAAGCAGCACGCAAAATGCCGCAGTCCTGCCCTGGATGGCCGGACCGCAACAACAAAACAGCCATAATTACAGACTCCTCCTGTAATAATGGCTATCATCATAAACGCATATGAATCCTATAATTAACGGCAGTGAAAGCAAAGCGGGATCAAAGCCGCCGACGCAGCTCCCACTACCAAACGCTTATGATAATTGTCTGCTTCCAACTTATGACTTCGACCTTCCACTCCGGTTCACTTCCTTTCATTTTAAAATTTAATCCTTATCTAGCATACCAGCACCTGGCCATAAAATCAACCCCTAATTTCCTGATTTCCTTTTCACGGAGGAGAGCATTTCCCCATATCATAGATTATATTCCATAAATACAGGAGTGACTTATTATGATAGAATCCGCAGTAGTGCTGACTCCGCTCCACTACGCTTATCTCATAGGCGTCATTGTTATCCTGGCAGTGATGGTCCTCAAAAAGGATACGCCTGCCGTCTGCATCGCCTTCCTGTTTATCCTGGGCCTCATCGGCCTTAAATCTGTTACCGGCGGCATCATAACCGTATTTTCCGCTGTTCTCTACGCAGGCAGGGAATTCATGGAGGTGCTGGCAACCATTGCCCTGGTCACCTCCCTTTCCAAATGCCTGAAGGACCTGGGAAGCGACTATCTGATGATGGTTCCCATGGCCGGCATTATGAAAACACCTTCCCTGACCTGGTGGATCCTGGGGCTTACCATGTTCCTGTTTTCCCTGTTCCTGTGGCCCAGTCCCTCTGTTGCACTGGTGGGTGCCATCATGCTGCCCTTTGCTGTAAAGGCAGGCCTGAATCCCTTAGCCGCAGCCATGGCCATGAACCTGTTCGGACACGGCTTTGCGCTGAGCTACGATGTGGTGATTCAGGGCGCTCCCGCTATCTCAGCAGGCGCAGCAGGCCTTGACACATCCTCTATTCTCCGGCAGGCATGGCCTTTATTCTGGATGATGGGCATTGTCACCGTCCTCAGCGCATATGTGTTAAACAGGAGCCAGCTGGATGCCAGGGGCCCCAGGCTCTCCATACAGGCAGAACCCTCCAGGCCCCAGGGACATAAAAAGGCCGCCCTGTTCCTGGCTGTCTTTACCCCGATTGCCTTTGCAGGGGATATTATTCTCATGCTCCTGTGCGGCCTGAAGGGCGGGGATGCCACCAGCATGGTCTCCGGCACCGCTCTCCTCATCACCTGCCTGGGCGCTTTGCTGGGCTTTGGAAAACAGTCCCTGGAAAAGGTCACGGGCTATGTCACTGAAGGTTTTCTCTTTGCCATCCGCATCTTTGCTCCGGTTATTATAATCGGTGCCTTTTTCTTTTTAGGAGGGGATGGAATCACCTCCATCATGGGGGAACGGTTTAACCGTGGCATCATGAATGACTGGGCCCTGTGGCTGGCGCAGAATGCCCCCCTTAATAAATATATGGCGGCCTTTATACAGATGGTGGTCGGCGGACTGACAGGTCTGGACGGTTCCGGTTTTTCAGGCCTTCCCCTGACCGGCGCCCTGGCCAGGACCTTTGGAACCGCCACCGGCTCGTCTGTTCCGGTCATGGCGGCCCTGGGCCAGATTGCGGCTATCTTCGTGGGCGGCGGCACCATCGTGCCGTGGGGACTCATCCCGGTTGCCGCCATCTGCAATGTAAGCCCGCTGGAACTGGCCAGGAAAAACCTGATACCGGTCTGTATCGGCTTTGCCTGTACCTTTGCCCTGGCATGCTTTATGCTTTAACACCAAACACATTTCCACATCATGACAGGAGGAATAAATTATGTGCGGAATTGCCGGTTTTTATAACCCTCATGACCATTACCTGAAAGAGAAAGAACACTATGAATCTGTCCTGCAGGCCATGGCAGAACGCTTACGCCACCGTGGCCCCGATGACGCCGGACGGTGGCTCTCGGAACACGGCGGCCTGTCCCATGCCCGCCTGTCCATCATAGATCTGGCCGGAGGCCACCAGCCCATGGTGAAATCAGGCTCCGGACAGACCTTTGCCATTGTCTACAACGGGGAACTGTACAATACCGATGAACTGCGCCAGGAGCTTATGGCCGCGGGATATTCCTTCCAGACCTCCAGCGACACGGAGGTCATACTGGCAGGCTATATGGAATACGGCCCTGACTTTGTAAAACGCCTGAACGGTATCTTTGCCTTTGCCATCATGGACACGGCCTTAAACCGTCTGTGCCTGTTCCGGGACCGGGCCGGGGTAAAACCTCTGTTCTATACAATAAGAGGCGAGGAACTCATTTTTTCTTCCGAGCTCAAAGGAATCCTGGCCTATCCCGGCGTCAAGGCGCAGTTAGACCGCAGGGGACTGAATGAAGTGTTCTCCGTCGGGCCTGCCAGGACCTATGGCTGCGGCGTCCTAAAGGACATGGAGGAACTGCTTCCGGGCCATTACCTCATATGTACCCCTGATGGAATCCGCCAGCAGAGTTATTGGAAGCTGGTCAGCCGTCCCCATGAGGACAGCTATGAACGAACCATTGAGAAAACATCATTTCTGGTGGAGGATTCCGTGCGCAGGCAGATGGTTTCAGATGTGCCCATCTGTACCTTCCTCTCGGGGGGCGTGGATTCCAGCCTGGTGTCTGCCATCTGCGCAAAGGAACTGAAAAAGCAGGGAAAGCGCCTGACCACCTTCTCCTTTGACTTTGTGGACAACGATAAGTTCTTCCGGGCCAACTCCTTCCAGCCCTCCCAGGACCGCCCCTATGTGGACCAGATGGTAAAATTCCTGGATTCCGACCATCATTACCTGGAATGCGGAAACCTGACCCAGGCTGACCGTCTGTTTGATTCTGTCCTGGCCCATGATCTGCCGGCCATGGGGGATATCGACTCCTCCATGCTCCAGTTCTGCTCCATGGTCAAGGAACACAACAAGGTGGCCCTGACCGGGGAATGCGCCGACGAAATATTCGGCGGCTACCCATGGTTCCATAAAAAGGAATGTTTTGAAGCCCATACCTTCCCGTGGACCATGGACCTGGCCCCCAGAAAAGCCCTGTTGGCCGACAGCTTCTTAGAGTATCTGGACATGGACCGGTATGTGCTGGACACCTATGAGCGCTCCGTGGCAGAGACCCCTGTCCTGGAAGAGGATTCCCCGGAGGAAGCAAGGCGCCGGGAAATCGCCTGGTTAAACCTGCGCTGGTTCATGCAGACCCTTCTCAACCGCATGGACCGCACCAGCATGTACTCCGGGCTGGAGGCAAGGGTTCCCTTTGCGGACCACCGAATCATGGAATACGTCTGGAACGTACCCTGGGACATGAAAACAAGGGACGGACTGGTAAAGAACCTGCTCCGCCAGTCAGGAAAAGGACTTCTCCCGGATGAAATACTGTTCCGGAAAAAGTCCCCCTATCCTAAAACCTATGATACCGCCTATGAAAAACTGCTTGTGGACCGTGTAAGGGAAATGATGGACGACAGCCACTCCCCGGTAATGGACTTCCTGGACCGGAAAAAACTGGCCCGCTTCCTCACCAGCCCCTCTGACTACGGAAAACCATGGTACGGCCAGCTCATGGCCGGCCCTCAGATGCTGGCCTATCTCCTCCAGGTCAACTTCTGGCTGAAAACCTATCACATTGAGGTGGTGGGCTAGACACGCCCGCACAGGTCAGGGCTCGGAATGAGGCCTCATTCCGGGCTCGTAAAAGGCGAACTGATTCTTTCCCCGGCGCTTGGCTTCATAGACAGCTATATCCGCTTTCATGAGAAGAGAATCGTAATCCCTTCCGTCCCTTGGGCACACAGCCCCTCCGATGCTGCAGGACAGCCCACAGCCTCTCAGGTCTAAATCCGGTATGCGGCTCACCGCCTGGCACAGACGTCCGGCGCACTCCCTTGCCTCATCAAGTGATGTGACTCCTGAGAGAAAAGCCACGAACTCGTCGCCTCCCACCCTTCCGATTATGTCGGAAGTGCGGAGGACCTGGCGGAAGCACTCTGCCACAGAGCACAGCACCTTATCCCCATACCGGTGGCCAAGAGTATCGTTCACTGTCTTAAAATTATCCAAATCAATAAAAAGCAGCACAGAAGGGGGCATCACTGCGGCCCCCCTAAGGATTCCATTGATCTTGGCATTTACTGCCTGGCGGTTATACAAACCTGTAAGGGAATCAATCCTTGCATGAAGGAGGGCGTCGCTGAGGCGCTTCTTCTGCCTGCGCTGCTCCAGGTACTCTGCCGTAATATCCTGGCGCATAAGGAGAATTTTTTGCTCCTGTCTGTCAAAGTATACATAGCGAAGCAATTTACGGGCATACCGGCCGTCCGTCCCCTTCTCACCATAGGATACCATCAGCTCGCCTTCACGCTCCAACACATCCAGGACATTGTTCATAGATGCCTTCTCCAGAAGCAGGTCCCTGTCCTCAGACACCACATACTTCCTGATACATTCCTCCAGCTCCTGCTCATAATTCCCCGAATGAGGCATCTGTCCCTGAATACGGCTGTCATTTTTCTGCAGGATTTCATAGTAACCCGTGTCTCCATCCAAACACAGGAAGAAATCACATTTTTTATACACATATTGATCAATAATCTGCTCCTGTATATACCGCTTCTGTTCTTCCTTTCCCATATCGCGGACATAACACAGCATTGTACCTCCGCCGCCGGCTGTTATGGCCACCACCTCCACCCACACATAGCCTCCCTCTGCCGTCCTTTGGCGGTAAACCAGCTTCTCAGGATGTTTGCTCCCGTAAAGTTCTTTCATGTGCACGGCGCTGAAAAACGCCTGGAACTGCCTGCACTCCCGGGGATGTACATGGCTCCAGGCAAATGCCTGAAATTCCTGCTCTGTCCGGTTCTCCCGCAGACGGCTCCTGCCCTCTGTGTAAAATATAATGCGGCTGTCCCCGGATGCCAGGTCCCAGGCCAGCAGTTCGTCAAATAATGTCAGAAGCGGCTGTGCATACTCCATTTCAAGCCCCGGTTCCAGTACCACATGTTTTATGTACGCCTGCCTTCTGTCTTCTGTCCCTTCACCCATGCAAAACTTCCTTTCCCCCTCCCGGCATTCCATCCAGGAGTTTAGTGTATCTCAATTCATATTTTATATGTATTGCATAGTGATTCATAATATAAGAAGTGTAGTGTACACTAGTATTGAGGTGAATCACAATGCATGACTACGTTAAAACTTTAGGTACGGTCATCCGAAAAGCCCGCGAAGAACAGGGAATGTCCCAGGCTTCCCTGGCAGAGAAGCTGGGTATAGATGTCCGTACCATTATTAATATAGAAAATTTCCGCGGAAACCCCAAATTCGAGGTGCTTTATCCTCTGGTAACCACTTTGAGAATTCCCGCCGACCGTATCTTTTACCCTGAAACCGAGTCCATGGGCGACGGTAAACAGCAGCTGTTCTGGGAGCTCCACAGCCTGAGCGAAAAGGAAGCCCTGGAACTTCTCCCCGTCATACGCTGTCTGGCCGAGATGATGCGCAAGCATGGGTCTGAAAACCCATAATCAAATATTATTTTACTACAGGGATTTTAAAAATACAACATATTATTCATTATACTACAGTTTTTCCATGTATTAAAATACATGTTTCAGTCAAAAATACAGAGCTGTCTGCCAGAAA
This sequence comes from Enterocloster sp. 210928-DFI.2.20, assembly GCF_020554465.1. Lineage (NCBI taxonomy): Bacteria > Bacillati > Bacillota > Clostridia > Lachnospirales > Lachnospiraceae > Enterocloster > Enterocloster sp. 210928-DFI.2.20. The sequence goes on along the minus strand of NZ_JAJCHK010000023.1, from coordinate 34,720 downwards.
CCAGATTCAAACAATCCTTCCAAAGCAGACAGCCCCGTCCAATGTCCCGGGCAAAATCTCTCCTCCGGCATCTCTTATGCCGGAACATTGATAATAAGGGCAATGATTTCCATGGTTTCATCCCCGTAACAGCCAATGCCGTGGCTGTCCCCGTCCTTGCACATGTGGTAATCTCCGGGATTCAGCACTGTTTCCACACCGTTATCTGTTACCAGGGCCTGCCCTTTCAGAATATAATACCCTTCAAACTCCCCATGATGCTCATGTATCCCAATGGATGTACCCGGCTCAAACACAACACGGGCAAAGGTCCTGCCCGAACCATAGGCCTCCTCCTTTGTCATGAAGGTGTGAAAGGTCACATCCCCCATCCCCTTCTGCAGCTCATGCCTGGTCACGGGCTCCATCTCGTCTTTTCTTCTAATCATGATTCCTGTCCTCCTGTCATTCCTTATAGCTATCCATATTGTACCATCCTGTCCCTGGTCCGTCAACGGCCGGCCCCCTTTGCAGGCGCGTCCCTGAAATGCGTCCTGCACCTCCTGGCAGACATGCCGTACGGTTGCCGTCAGGAGTAATACAGATCCCGCTTCCTTCCTATAACAGGGCCGGGGCAGTCTGAAGCAAGGGAAACCGCCAGTATCTCCTGGTCCAGCTCCACCTGCGGCTTCACACTGCATTTTGCCTTTAAGAGCTGGCACAGGCTCTTGGCCCGCTTCATGCTGTCAGTTGCCTCCCGCATCAGATGTTCCAGCTCCTGCTCCACAAAGCTGTCCTTTGCATATTCACGGCAGATGACATCGTAGTTGCGCTGGCGGCCCGTATCCTTTCTGCATATATCCTCCAGAAAGCTTCTGGCCACTTCGCCGGATGGAAACTGTTCACTTAAATGAAGCATTATGAGACGGGCATACGCTTCCACAAACGGCCCTTCTCCTGTCCTGGACCGGCGTCCGTCCATACGGCAGAACTGTTCCATGTCAAAAGCCCGGACCGGCACATGGAGGTGGCCCCAGGCCCCTGTCATATAGCATACATATGCCTGCTCCCGTATCTCTCCTTCATCAAACTCCTCCCGCCCGTATTTTGCCGCACCTTCCTGTATCTTATATATCAGATTGTGAGTAATATACCGGTTCACCCTCAGGTTCACTTCCTGTTCAAGGACAGCCATATCATAGATATGTTCAGAGGACATGGGAAACAGTGCCTCCAGAAGACCCCCGGTAAAATCCAGAAACCGGTTGGTTCTGCTGTCGAAAAATAAAAAGGGACCATTACCCGGCCCGGTTCGGTCAGAGACTGCCTCCGGCCTGCATCTGACGCTAATTTCCCAAAAACCATCCGGACAGGCAGGGCCCGGTTTACCGGCAGAAAATAAATATTCCTGGTTTCCGGAAAACACACTGACTGCCTTCCCCGCCCTTATCCCCTCAATCAGTCTCATAATCCCCATGTCATCATATCCTCTCGCATCATTTGTATTTTCCTGAGCATCCCATATTTCAATGCTCTAAATTACGGGATGTATGTTCTATACTACTAAATTTCACAAAAAAATGCAATATTTACAACCAAAAATACACAAAAAGTACAATAAATCACAATAAAACACCGGATGGCTCAAACAAAGCCATCCGGCAAACCGTTATAAATCACAATTGTCCCTGATTGGGTACTGCTATTTCATGGAGTTTACAATGGCATCGGCCATGGCATCCAGTTCTTCCATCTGGGATTCCTTAAGGGAGGATTTTACAGTCACCATCTGTTCCAGAACCGTCATATTCTTCATGGTGCCGATGATTTCCTTCATCTGCTTGCCTGACAGCACGCCCCAGGATCCGTTTTCCATCAGGGCCACCGTCCTGTTCTGCAGGTTATGGGCCTTCAGATCCATAAGCACATGCTCCATGCTGCTAAAGATGCCTCCATTATAGGTGGCAGATGCAAACACCAGGTGGCTGCAGCGGAATGCCTCGGAGATAATGGTGGAAGGATGGGTGGAGGAAGCGTCATACATCGCAATGTTCCTGATTCCCCTCTCCGCCAGCTTGCAGGCCAGGATATTGGCTGCATTCTCTGTATTTCCATAAATGGAGCCGTAGGCAATCATAACCGCCTTTTCCTCCGGTTCATAGCTGCTCCAGGTCAGATACTTGTCCACGTACCAGCTAATATCTTTACGCCATACCGGGCCGTGAAGCGGGCACAGGGTACGGATATCCAGGCCGGACGCCTTCTTTAACAGGGTCTGCACAGATGGTCCGTACTTGCCCACGATATTGGTATAATAACGTCTGGCATCATCCAGCCAGTCTCTCTCAAAGTTGACCTCATCCGCAAACAGGTTGCCGTTCATGGCCCCGAAGGTGCCGAAGGCATCTGCGGAGAACAGGGTCTTGTCCGTGGTATCATAGGTCACCATAACCTCCGGCCAGTGCACCATGGGTGCCATGAGGAAGGTAAATGTATGACGTCCGGTGCAAAGGGTATCATTTTCCTTGACCACAATGGCCCTGGAATCAATATCAAAATTATAAAACTGTTTGATAATCGGAATCGTTTTAGGGTTGCACACAACCTGTACGCCCGGATACCGCAGCACAATCTCCCCGAGGGTGGCGCAGTGGTCCGGCTCCATGTGGTTCACCACCACGTAATCTAAGGCACGTCCCTTTAACAGCGCGTCTATGTTCTCAAAAAACTGCTCCGTGATTGCCCTGTCCACCGTGTCAAACAACACAGTCTTCTCATCCAGCAGCAGGTAAGCATTATAGGAAACCCCCCGCGGAATAGGATAGGCGTTTTCGAATAAGGCCAGCCTCCGGTCTGTACCGCCAACCCAGAACAAATCATCATTGATGCGCTTTACACAGTACATATTCATTCTTCCTTTCGTCCATAATATGTTAAATATCCGTCAATTTATTTCGCTTAGAAGTATACTACATTTTCCCCAAAATGTCACTGTATAAATTAGTGTACACTAATAATTTCCGGCTGTCCGCATATTCTTCCGCGCTGTCTGTACTTACTTTGTATAGTATCCCTTTCTATCCCTAAAATATCACGGAGCCGCCAATCTTTGCGCAAAAACGGCAGAAAAACAGCAGGGCATGTATTCACACCCCCCGCTGTTTGAATTTCCTCGTTGCTGTTGATAATCCCAAATCCCCTATGCCTTCTTTGCCGCCGGTTCCTGGGGGCCTGCGTGCTTATGCTCAGACAGCGGCATCACATGCATGTTCCCCCGCTGCTCATTCTCGGCCCAGAATATATCATCCGCCATCTTTGCCTCAGGATTGAACTCCACCCCTTCAAAGATATGTTTTACGAATTCCTTATATCCCACACGGTCAATAAGGTGGCCGCCGTGGAGATACTCCGGCTTGTAATCCAGAGCCCAGGCGGAAAATTTCTGCCAGTTGGCAAACATACCCAGAATCACATCCTCCGTAACCCAGTTAAGGAACAGCTTGCCTGCCCTTGGATTCTGCTTGCCCGTACGCCCTCCCAGGGTTACGCGGTACAGCTTCTTATCGCCCCTGGTCCATGCTCCGGTGGGACAAATCAGGGAACACTCGCCGCAGCCGACGCAGCAGCAGGCGTCCTTGTCAATCTTGCCGTTCTGGTTCAGGCTCAGCACGCCTGTTGCATGGTGCTTGCAGGCGTCCACGCAGGAACCGCAGCCAATACAGCGGTCAATGTCATAAACCTGCTTGTTGATGCCCATGATGCCGAAGTCGTTGAAATTGGCCTTAACGCAGTCATTGGGACATCCGGCCACAGCCACTTTAATATGGTAATGGGATGGGAATATCAGGCGCTCAATCTTTCTGGCCAGCTCGTATGTATTGGCATTGCCCTTGATGCAGTGGGCGTTTCCGATACAGGACATGATATTCCTGGCACCGATGGTAGGGTAGCCGTAATCCGTCACATCCATGTCCACGCCGCACATCTCCACATCCACATCATGGATATATGACTTGATGTACTTATTTACTTCCTCTATGTTCTCATACTTTACACCGGGTATGTCAAAGGTCTGCCTGGTGCCCAGATGGAAGGTGCCGTTTCCGAAACGCTCGCAGAGGTCCTGCACCAGCTTTAAGTGTTTTGCCTCAATCATAGCTCCCGGCACACGCATCTGCAGCATGAACTCCCCTGCCACCTTGGACTGTCTGAAACAGTTGATTCTTACCTTTTTTATATCAATATCATGATTCATTCCTTCGCCACCCCTCTCTTAATCAACCAGATACTTGGCCTGGGTATAATTGAACACAGGCCCGTCCAGACAGACATACACCTCATCAATGCGGCAGTGTCCGCATTTTCCCACGGCACATGACATCTTGCGCTCAAAGGACATCCATATCTTTTCTTCCGGCACACCCTGCTTAAGCACTTCCAGGCCGGTAAACTTCATCATAGGCGGCGGTCCAACCACCACGACACTGTAGTCTTCTCCAAAATCCTTAAAAGGTATCCGTGACACGAACTCTGTGACAAACCCCGTCTCCCAGCCATCCTTGCGGTCTGTATCCAGGGCGTAGATGGTGGTAAGCTTCTCCTTCCAGCGGTCCAGGTCATGTTTGAAAATGATTCCGTCCTCATTCTTAAATCCGCTGATCAGGTGCACGCTCTTCACAAAATCCTCCTGCTCCCAGAACATGTTCAGCATGCTCTTCACCGGCGCAAGCCCGGTGCCTCCGGTAATGACCACCATGTGTTTGCCCTGAAACTGCTCCACCGGCCATCCCTTGCCGTAGGCTCCCCTTAAGAAAAGAATGTCACCCGGCTGCTTATCAAATATCTCGTCCGTCACCTTTCCCACGGAACGGATGGTGAAATCCATCCAGCCATCCCCGAAGGAGCTGACGGATATGGGAGCTTCCCCAACCTTTGGGATGGAAAGCTGCAGGAACTGTCCGTGGGACGGACGGATGTCTGTCTCCACCCTGAATGTATATTCATGAAGGCTCTCCCGCCTTACCTCGCGTATCTTACATGCCACTGGCTTCACTATATTATTCATGACTGCATCCCCTCTCCTATGCCTGCTTACCGGCTTTTATTTCCTCGATAGCGTCTGCCATCTTGTTCACTGTAGCCACGATGGATATGTACTCAGGACACCGGTCCATACAACGTCCGCAGCCCACACACATATGGTAGTCCTTAAACCTGGCTTTGTAATCGTGGAATTTGTGGAGCACTTTGTAGCGCATCCTGTCCCCGGCCCTGTTTCTGAAGCTCATGCCGCCCGCCATGTCGGTGAAGTCCTTTACCTGGCAGGAGGCGGAAGTCCTCTTGCGCTCTCCTACATTGCGGTTCTCATTGTATATGATATCCGTTGTGGTAAAACAGGTACAGGTGCTGCACGCCACGGTACAGGCGCCGCAGGAGATGCACCGGCCGTCAAACTGCCTCCACATGGGATGTTCTTTAAGCTTTGTCAGAACCTCCTTATCCGGAATCTCCGGCACGGTAAGGGTCAGCTCATTTTTTTCCACAAACTGCGGTTCAAAGGGACATTCCTCCATGCCCTCGAAATAGGAGGCAAATGCATGGTCCTTTACCTGGAACTCCAGCCCGTCTTCCCCGAAACGGACTGCCATGGAATAATCATCGGTTTTGTTGGTTCCCATGCTGGCACAGAAACAGGTATCCCAGCCCTCGCCGCACTCCATCATCACGATCTTTACCTTCTCGTTCATGCGTTTATAATATATATCCTCATAGCCGCCGTTGGTCAGGTAGATCTTTTCCTGGTGATGCTGTGCGTGGATATCGCAGGGCCGCATGAATATAAGCAGCTTCTTGGAACCGGCCTTGCTTTCAATGAATTCATCCTCTGTGAAATAGAACAGAGACTGGGTAATGGGACTTAATACCTCCTTGGCCGGAAAATCCGATTTTTCCCTGTACTCGATTTCCTCCGCCCGGTCCACCCTGGCGTACTTAATCAGGTCTGTGTCGGAATACCTGCCCTTACCCACAAAACGTTTTGGCGCCCATATCTCATACTCTTCCTGAAGCTTTGCAAACATCCTGTCGGCATCCTTTAAATCCATTCTGTATCCCATGAAATGCCTCCTCCTTTATTCTTTTATCCTTTATATATACTCTATATTAAAAGGCTTATGTTATTATTATAACAACCCCAAAAAATAAAGTATAATTATATATTGTGATGGTCTGATAATAAATTTTTATCATTAAGGATTGTCTGGGCCGGTGAAGGCGCGTACGGCCAGGGCAGCACACAAAAGGCAGCAGCCGCGGGAATATCCCGGATAGCTGCTGCCTTTATGGTCTGTTAATTCTATTATACCTAATTACAAATATACTTAATTACAAATATACTTAACTACAAATATATTAATTACAAATATATTAATTACAAATCAAAAATCTCAAAATCATCATCCTGTCCGTCCGGTTTTGCAGGCACCTGCTCTGCTTCCCTTCTGGCAGACGGCTGTTCCTGCGTCACAGGAGGCTTCTGCCTGGATGCCGGCGCCTGGGCCGGTGTACGCTCCGGAGTCTGAACCGGCGCATGAGCTGGTGTCCGGGCCGGCGCATGAGCCGGGGCCTGGACCGGCCTTGCAGGCTTCACCGGCTTCTTTACCGGAATCTCCACCTGAGGCTCTTCCTCCTGCTCATAGACATCTTCTTCCTCATCATAGATGTCCCCGTCCTCTTCGCCCACCGGATAATCCTCCTCCGGAAGGTCTCTGTAGTCCTCATCGTCATCGTAGACAGAATCATCCTCATACTCCCGGGATTCATCGTATTCATCAGAGTCCTGGTATTCATCCTCACCGGCATATTCCTGATAATCCTCTGAATTCTCCAAAAGCTCAGGCTCCTCCGCCTTTTCCTTCCTGCTGTTTCTGCCCCGGCTGCCCCGCGGACCGTCCTTCTTGTCACCCAGTTCATCCCGGCTGCCGCCCTTTTTCCCGGATCCCCTGGTAAATACCACCACCAGAAGTATGACCAGCAGAATGATTGCAATGACAATGGTCACAATCAGCAGTATCTTAAGGAGACTGTAATCATCGTAAATCTTGTCGTATGTAAGGGCCAGCTCATCGTACACTTCCTTTGTCACGGAACCGCTGATGGCCGGATCCTCAAAGTAACGCTGGATGGTCCTCTCATCGTCCTTCATGTCATACCGGTAGAAGCCCTTTTCTCCGGCCTCATTCATACCGTACACAACACAGTACTGATGCTCTGCCTCAGAGCCCCATACCCAGCCCTGTACCTTGTGGCCGTCGATATTAATGGTGCTCTCCTTGAATCCCTCCGGAACTTTGACCTCAGGATCAGGCGGAAGAATGGTGATAACGCGCTCGGCAATCCGCATCCTTACCTGGGAAGAAGCATCGGCATCCGCCGCACTGGCGCCGCCCTCTGCCTTGGTCACCACAATGACATATTCCTTGATGGTCTCGCCATCCTGGGCTGTCACACGGCATGTCACACGGTTTTCGCCCATCTGGAGGCCTTCGTTTCCGCTGACCACCTTAGTGGCATTCTCATCCGTGCAATCCGCGCTGACAATCACCTTATCCACATCTGTACCAACCGTCACCGCATAGGTGTCCACATCCGGTGAAAAGGCCGGCGTCAGGCTTCCCGGTGAAATCTGGAGGGATTTAAGGGTCGCATCCTTGGAAGCTGACTGGAGGGCGCTGACCGTTACAGTGGAATTTCCCTGCTGGTTAACCGTCACAATCTGTGAGTTGGAATCATAAATCTCCTGGCTGGTGACCTCAATCTTGCTGGTCCCGGCTGCTATGGCATTGAAATTAAGGGTAAATGCAAGGGTACCCGTATTGGGCGTGCCCGCATCCCCATGGACCCGGACAGCTCCTGCCCCTCCGTCCGCATTGGTACCGTCCACAAATTCCAATATGTTGGAATCATAGGACAGCATCACATCCGCGTTGGCCAGGTTATCGCTGCTGGTTATCTTCATATTCACCTTGATCTTGCCGCCCACGGTTGCCGATGGATCGGAAAAGGCGATTCTTGCATTTGCTGCAAAGGCTGTTATCATCTGAGCCGGCATCATGACTGTCATCATACACGCCATTGCCAGAACTGCAGCCGCATGTCTCATACGTCTAATCATTATCATTTCCCACTTTCTGATTATAATGTCTTCCCTTTATCAGGACTGCACCTCTACAATGGTCACATTGCTTCCGCCTGGTCCGCTTCCGCTTCCGGAAGGACTGCCCGGTCCGCCTGAACCGCCCGGACCGCTGCTGCCGGAACTGCCTCCCGAACTGCCGCCGGAACTGCCGTCCGGACTGACTATACCGCCGGAACTGCCGCCGCCTCCGTATACAGGCGATCCTCCGCTGCCCTGGGTGGGTCCGCCGTCCTGCTTCACCACATGGATGGTATAGGTCCTGACGCTTCCGTTCTTGGCCGTCACAGCAATGGAGATATCATTTCCGCCGTTCTGCAGTGAGACATTGCCCGCGCCGTCCACACGCGCATTGGAATCCGATGCATATGCGCTGACTGTAATATTTGACACGGAAGAATCCACAATCAGATTATATTCCTGGGTATCCCTGTTAAAGCTTGGCGTCAGATTAAATCCGTCCACCCCGAGACCGGACAGCTTGTTGTTGGGGCTTCCGTCTCCGGTAGGCGCCACGCAGGGCTGCTCAGGCATGTTGTTAAATACAGGGATATGGAATTCCAGGGCTGTCTTTTTCAAATCAGCCGTGTAAGCCTGGGACAGCTTGGCCGCCTCTGAGGCAGCTCCCTGGATATTGCTCATATATTGGTGCTTGTAAAGGTTGGAACCCTGGACATTGAATTTCTTCAGATAAAATGTATTCTGCCCGGCTTTCACATAATTATCCCCATAATTTTGGGCTCCGCCACGGATTGCCTTCTCCACCGTGTTCCAGGGACGTCCGTAGGAACCGGACTGGGACGCAAACCTGAGCCCCATCTCAATGGCAGACATTGCGCCGGACTGGTATGCCTCCACGTTAAAGAAGTTATAGTATCCCTCATACCCGGAATAGGAACCGGAAATAAGAGGGCTTGTACCATTATTGCCCTGCTCCTGGAGAATCATGGCTGCCAGCACATAAGGGCTTACCCCTGACTGGCTGGCCGCGGCCATAATAATATCCGCATAAGGAGCAGCTGCACCTGTGGAGCCGCCTCCTGGCGACGTGCCGGTCTGGTCCACCACCTGATCCGATCCGGGTGAAGCCACCGGGCCCGAGGAACTGCCGCTCTGTCCCGAAGACACAGGGCCATTGCTGCTGCCGGATCCGTCCTGTCCCGGAGCCACCAGGCTTACACTGGTAGACACCACATTGCGCTCCCTGGGCTCAATGGATGCATGGGGGGACTCCAGGCTCACTTCCCCGCTGCCTGAAGGGCTGCTGCCCCCGGAGGACCCGCCGGAGGAACTGCCTCCCGGAGAGACCGCTGCTGCCCCGGAGCCGTTAGAACTGCCGGAAACCCCCGGTCCATGCTGTGTATCTTCATAGGTGCTGCTGCGCCCGGGCCCCCTGGAGGAACCGGAAGAAGAACCGGAGGAGCTGCCTGAGGAGCCGGGACCGCCTGAACCGGAACCTCCTGTCGAAGATCCTGGTCCGCTGGAGAAATCGCTTCCCCCTGTCCCTGTGGAATTCGTTGTCCCAGACAGGAAGGAGCCGGATATGAGGCTGTTTAATCCCTCCTTTGTCTGGGTATTCGCATCATATTCATGGTTGAGGAACTGGAACACATACGTCTCATCCAAAAAGTTTCTGGGGTCCATGTAATACCGTATAATATCCTCGGAAGCAGCCACCCAGTTACTGCCGTCGAATCCGGTCCATGTGCTGTTGTCCCAGTTGTAAGCCCCGTTGGCAACGGACTTCCAGGAGGAAACACTGCCTGTGGCCACAAGGTTGCGCCCCAGCACAGACTCATTTTCAATGACCGTATTCCAGTCCAGGCCTGTGTTCTTGGCTTTGAATACCCAATTCGGATATTGGGCATGAAGCTGCCTGAGCCCGTTCTTGTAGCTCTCCGGAAATCCCTGTGAGGTAAGATATGCTTCAAAATTAGAATCCTTGGTATAGGCCACCGGAAGCCTGATATAGACGGATGAGACATAGCCGGTATTCACGGCTCCGCCCGTTCCTGTGTATTGAATCTGATACCATGTATTGCCGTCTGTTCCGCGCTGTTCCCCGATAACGGTAACTGCCGCTCCCGCCGCCAGCCTGCCCACTGATGAATAGCCGGTTCCGGCTCCGCTTCGTACATTCAAAGAGGTGGCCTTAACCGTGGCCGCCCCTGTATATGCATAGGAATCAAACATTTGAAAAGGCGTTGCCACAGATGCCGGAACCTCAGCGGCCAGCATCAGTCCCAGCACAAGCGCCAGGCCCCTTTTTAACTTTTTTCCCTTCATTATGTAAAAATCTCCTGTATCTTCATTCATATCCATAATTCGTATGAATTTCTATTTTATGACATTAATCCTATTATAATGACAAAAGCGTTCATATGTCAACAAGAACGGCGGAAACTTCACATAATACAAAGATTTGTAAGAAAAGATTAAATAATGTGGCAAATCCTGGCATATTCCGGCCAAAGCCCTCTAAAATCCCCTTCCCGGCGCCCTGACCAAAGGGCCGGCTCCCCCTTCTCACCTCACCAGAAACAGAGCCAGCACACGGTCCGCAGCCCGCCTCAGATTCATCTTCTCCACTCCCTGCATGGCATAAACAGGGAACCTTTTTACCAGCACCTCACCCAGGTAATAGTCCACGGTCCCCACCTGCTGTCCTTCCCTGACCGGGGCCATTAATATAGAAGGAACCTTCTTTACCACCCGCGCTTCCTCCCCCTCTCCCATCAGCAGTGTCAGGTGCATATCATCCGGATTCAGCATCATGGACAGCTCCACCTGGTCAATGGCTCCTTCCCCTTCCTTCCAGCACAGTCCCCCTGAAACAGGAACCCTGACAAAGGTTTCCTCCTGAAATACATCCTTCATCTTAAAATGCTCCAGCCCATAGGTGTAGAGCTTTCTCGCATCCGACCATTTATACGTCTTGTGAGGCGGCCAGCCGCAGCCCAGAAGGGCAATCACATAGGTCCTTCCCTGATTCTCCATGGCTCCCACATAAGAATACCCGGCGCCACCTGTAAATCCCGTTTTCCCGGACAGTACTCCTTCCATCATAGTCAAAAACGCATTGTGATTATAACAGTTAAAGGAGCGTTTCCCTGCCATATCCGTAAAGTAGTGGTTCTGTGTCTGTGTTATCTTTAAAAATTCATCCTTTGCAGGGGACTCTGTCACACAGTACCGCATAATCCTGGCCAAATCAGAGGCTGTGGTGGAATGGATATGTTCCTTTCCCTGTTCATCCGTCTTGACCCCATCCAGCCCATTGGGCGTAATAAAATAGGTATCCCCGCAGCCCAGTCCGGCAGCCTTTTCATTCATCATTGCCGCGAACCCTTCCACGCTGCCTCCTATATGCTCTGCTATCATCACAGCCGCGTCATTATAGGATTCCAGCATCAGGGCATACAGCAGGTCCTCCAGCCTGTACTCCTCTCCTTCCCGCACCCCCAGGTGCACCTTGGGCTGGGAAGCGGCATTGGAAGACGCCTTCACCGCATCCTCCCCCCTTCCGTTCTCCAGAGCCAGGATACAGGTCATAATTTTCGTGGTACTGGCCATGGGCCGGATAATATCCTGTCCCTTCCCATACAATATTCTGCCTGTATCCCCATCCATAAGGACAGCAGACTGGGCATACAGCTTCAGGAAATCCCCATCTTCCCGTACCTCTTTTGTCGCAGGTACCGAAGTCCAACTGTCTGCCGCCGCATTCATCTGTGTGCAGACCAGTGATATTGTCAGTGTTATCAAAAAAATCCATTGCTTCATAAGCGACGCCGCCTGGTTGGCTTTATTTTAATAGTATTCCTGGAGGAAAATGATTATTACTGGGAATGTGGGATGGGGGATTTGTGCGAGGGGGGAGGGGTCGCGTCCGTGGGAGAGCGGGGGAGGGGAAGAGGAATACGGCTGCGGGGTTAAGAAGGTCTAAGACCCCGGCAATCTGCTAAATACAAGGGAAAAGCCGCCCAAACTCCTGCGCTCAAACAACTGTGCGGCTTTCCCCTTAACGCAGATTCCCAGGGCCTAAGTCCTTCTAAACCCCTGTAGATGCATTCCCCTTCCCCTCCCCCGCTCTCCCACCCACTACGTATTTTTCTCCCACCTGCCCATATCCCCAACGCCGGGATATAGAAGTGCACGGTGAAATGCCAGATAAACATGACAGTTAGACATGCCAGATAAACAAGCCAGTTAGAAATGTCAGATGAGAATGTCAGCTTGGAATGTCAGGTGTATAGAATGGTAAAATCTGAGCAATGGAGCGGAAACTTGAAGGGCAGCGTCCTTAATCTATCAGCTGGGGAAAGACAGCGGATGAGAAAACGCAATGGGTGGGAGGAAGGGAGGAGGCAGGTGGGGATGCATCTACAGGGGCTTAGTCGGTCTTAGGAGGTGTGAATCGGCGTTAAGAGTAAGACTGCACAGCTGTTTGAGCGGAGCGAGTTTGGGCAGTCTTACTCTTGTATTTAGCCGATTCGCAGCCCCTTAGACCGGACTTGCCCCGCAGCCGTATCCCCACCTGCCTCCTCCCTTTCTCCCACGGACGCCAATACCTCCCCCATCCGCGTTCCTCTCCCCATATACCTCTTGCCCCCGAACACATATTCTGCTATGATATCTGTAAACAGACAACAACACAGAAAGGCCGGTGTTTTATCATGGGACATGGGGAGCGTCTTATTTTTCATATTGATGTTAATTCAGCATTTTTAAGCTGGGAATGTGTATACCGGCTTTTTAAAGACCCGCAGGCCCTGGATTTGAGAACGGTTGCTTCTGCGGTTGGAGGGGACGCCAAGTCCCGCCACGGAATCGTGCTGGCCAAGTCTCCTTTGGCCAAGAAGTATGGAGTCACCACAGGTGAGCCCCTGGTTCAGGCCTTGCGTAAGTGCCCGGATCTGGTGGTTGTCCCGTCCCGGTTTGATTTTTACATTAAATGCTCCCGCCGCATGATGGATCTTTTGGAGGAATATACGCCGGACCATGAGAAATTCAGTATCGACGAGATTTTCCTGGACATGACCAGCACTATCCACCTCTTTGGCAGTCCCATGGAGGTGGCCAATGAAATCCGGGAACGAATCCGGAAGGAACTGGGATTTACTGTAAATATCGGAATCTCCACCAATAAACTTCTGGCGAAGATGGCCTCTGACTTTGAGAAACCGGATAAATGCCATACCCTGTTTCCTCAGGAGGTGCCCGATAAGATGTGGCCCCTGCGTATACGGGAGCTGTTTTTTGTGGGAGGCGCTGCCCAGAGGAAGATGGAAAACCTGGGGTTACATACCATCGGGCAGCTGGCATGCTGCAACCTGGAAGTGCTCAAATCCCACCTGGGCGAAAAGTATGCGGTCCTCATCCGCCAGTATGCCAACGGCATTGATGATGACCCTGTGGCTGAAAAGGAACCTGTAAATAAGGCATATGGCAACAGTATCACCCTTTCCAGGGATATATCTGACTACGAAAGCGCCTGTCAGGTCCTGCTCTCCCTCTGTGAAACCGTAGGCGCCAGGCTGAGGGCGGACCATGTGCTGTGCAATAATGTCTGTGTGGAGCTGCGTGACTGGGAGTTCAGGAACCAGTCTCACCAGATGGTCATACCCGAACCAACGGATTCCACCTCCGTGATTTATGAGTATTCCTGCCGCCTGCTGAGGGAATCCTGGAATATGACGCCCCTGCGGCTCATGGGTGTGCGGGCCGGTAAGATATCTGATGACGGTTTCTCACAGATGAGCCTTTTTGACGACCCCGGACTTCAGAAGAAAAAGGATTTTGAAAAGGCAGTGGATGCCATCCGCAGCAAATACGGAATCGACAGCGTAAAACGGGCCAGCTTCCTGCGTAAGGACGCCATCGTGGACCACGCTGCCAGCAAGAAAAAACATTTGAATTAACACCTTATCCAGACAGTTAACAGGATTCTATACAGAAAACAGAGTTGAGGAACAGACATGAGACGGAGCGCTATATGTTATACCATTGGAGACATGGAGGACGGAATTGTCCTAGGTCAGTTTTTAAAGGCAAAGGGATTTTCCCACCGGCTGGCAGTGCGCATTAAGGCCGCGCAGGGACTTGCAGTGGACGGAATTGCGGCATACGCAGGTTACCGGCTTAAGACCGGGCAGACAGTGGAGGTAACCCTGCCTGAGGAGGAGGATTCCGGGAATATTGTACCGGTAAAGCTTCCTCTTTCTATTGTATATGAGGACGAGGATATACTGGTAATCAATAAGGATGCAGGCGTGCCTATTCACCCCTCCCAGGGCCACTATGACAATACCCTGGCCAACGCCGTCTCCTGGTATTTCCATGAAAAGGGGGAGGCTTTTACTTACCGGGTTATTAACCGGTTGGACAGGGATACCACCGGTCTGCTGGTCCTGGCCAGGCATATGCTCAGCGCCTGTATCTTATCGGAACAAATGACCGGGCGCAGAATCAGGAGGGAATACAGGGCCATTGTACTTGGACATACACCTGAGGAAGGCACGGTTGACAGCCCCATTGCCAGGGCTGAGGGCTCCACCATCGAGCGCCGGGTGGACCATGAAACAGGAGAAAGGGCAGTCACCCATTTCCGTACTCTGCTCTACAATGAAGAAAAGGACCTGTCTCTGGTGAGTCTCAGCCTGGAAACAGGCAGGACACATCAGATACGGGTCCACATGAGGTCTATAGGGCATCCGCTTCCCGGAGACTTCTTATACTGTCCGGATTACCGGTATATCGACCGCCAGCCGCTCCACTCCTATCTTCTCAGGTTTGAGCATCCCATTACAGGAAAGGAGATGGAATTCACGGCCGGGCTGCCTGAAGATATGAAACAGCTTCTGCCGTCCGGCATCTGACTGTTTTTAATTCCACCGCAGACCCTTGGGATAATGGTTTTTGAGTATGCCCTTCGCATACTTGGCCCAGCCCAGGCTGAAACCGCCGGTACATACCAGCACCCAGCCTTTCAGGCATCCCTCAGGTGTTCCTGCGTCCTCGCTGAGAGCTTCTCCTTTCAGGTACCGGATTATGCTGTCTCCGGAGGGGGACAGTTCCCAGAAGCACTGCGCCTCCTCTTTCCTGAGCGCCAGTGCCAGGGCATGGGATGGCTCAAAACGGTTCTTTTTAAGGGTGCCCATATGAAGACCCGGCCGGAGAATCTTAAGCCCCTTCATATCCGGCATATCGGCCGGCATCAGATACAGCTGGTCCCCGAACAGCACGTATTCCTTCCTTTCCAGAAAGGTATCCGGTTCTGACAGGGTGTCCCGGATAAAGGGTTCATAATCCCTGAACACTTCTTTTCTCTTTCTGCCGTCCAGATACAGCTGGTCCCGGTTTCCGGCTTTTACCGCAGTTTCCGGCTCTCCTTCTTTTCTTAAGACAGCCATGAAATGGCCTTCTCCCTCCAGGATGTGGGGCATAATGCGAAAGGTCCGCTCCAGGCCCCAGCCTTCCGCCTCCGGCCCGGCCCACTGAGGCTTTCCTTTCGTAAAACCAGAATAGGCAGGCATCTGTTCCGTGCAAAATTCCGGATGGCGTCTCAGGAAGGCCAGAACCGTACCCTCATTCTCCTCCGGGGCAAAGGTACAGGTGGAATATACCATTCTGCCTCCGGGCGCCAGCATAGACGCCGCGTGATCCAGTATCTCGCCCTGACGGGCGGCGCACATCTTCACATGCTCCTCACTCCACTGGCTTCTGGCGTCCTCATCCTTGCGGAACATCCCTTCTCCTGAACAGGGTGCGTCCACCACAATCTTATGAAAAAAATGGTCAAATGTCCCGGCCAGGCTTTGGGCATCCTCGTTGGACACCACTGCGTTTCGCACCCCCATCCTCTCCATGTTCTGGGAAAGGATTCTTGCCCTGGCCGGATGAATCTCATTGGACAGGAGAAAGCCGCTTCCCTTCATCCTGCTGGCGATGTGGCTGGATTTTCCTCCCGGCGCTGCGCACAAATCCAGCACACGCTCTCCCGGCCTGGGGTCTAATAATTCCACCACGGCCATGGCGCTTGGCTCCTGGATATAGTAAAGCCCCGCCTCATGATAGGGATGCTTACCTGGTCTGCTGCCGGAATAATAATACCCTTCCTTCACCCACGGAATCCGCTCAAGTGTAAATCCGGTCTCCTGCCCGATCTGTTTGGCTGCCTCGGCGGCACCGGCCTCTTCCCAGGTTACTTCGGCCTCACAGACCGCTTTGACCTCACAGTCTGCTTTGGCCTCACAGTCTGCCTTGGCCTCACAGACCGCCTTGGCCTCCCGGATTTCTTTGCCCTCTCCGTTTTTCCCCGCTTCCCTGTTTTCCCCGCTTCCAACGGCATCCTGTATCCGTATCCTGTCCGGGAATTTGAGGCTGTTAAACCGTAATCCCTGGACCCTCTCCTTATCATAGCTGGCCGCAAAAGCCGGATATTCTTCTCCTAATAATACTTTCATCCGCTCTTCAAATCGTACCGGTAAATCTGCCATACTGTCCTTTTCCTATCCTTATTGATATTATATCTTTATTGATTTTATGTCCTTATTGACATGATGCCTGTCCGCTGCGCATAAAGTAAATGAGCTGCTGCATCCATGATACAGCAACCCACTTCATCCTTCAATCCTTTATTCTGAATTACAGTATTATCTTGTAATCATCTCCGCCTTCACCGTTTACCACATAGTAGGCTGCGCCTTCGTTTGCGACAATGTACAGATCAATGGTCTTAATCTCAACGCCTCTGTGTGATTTCTTAAATGCCTTCACAGCCCTGTCCAGCACATCCTTTGCCACAAGGTCCTTGCCGTCAAACTGGAAATGTACGGCTGCCTTTGGCTCTGCTGCCTTCTTGGCAGGTGCCTTCTTCGCGGTTTCTTTCTTAGCTGCTGCTTTGGTGGCTGCCTCTTTCTTCTCTTCCGCCTTTGGAGCTGCCTCCTTCTTAGCTGCTTCCTTTGGAGCTGTCTCCTTCTTGGATGTTGTCTTAGCCGCTGTTTTCCTGGCTGTTGTCTTTTTAGCCGGAGCTGCCTTTGCTTCCTTCTCAACAGGAGCTGCTTCTGCCTTCACCGGAACTGCCGCCTCTGCCTTTGCTTCTACTTTTTCCGGAGCTGCTGGTTTTGCTTCTGTCTTAGCCTCTGCAGGCTTAGCTGCCTCCGCTGCTGCCTTTACAGTTGCCTTAACATCTTTCTTTTCTACCATAGTCCATATCCTCCCTAGTTTTGAATAATGGCTTTACGAGTAATCCCTAGATGCATTAAAGGCATTATAAAATGGTTTTTTCCATTTGTCAATAAATTCACTTGAAAAATCCACAGCCTTCTGCAAAATTCCTTGTGGTTCAGCCCCTCCTGGGCAGGTTCCGTCAGCTGACGCCCGGCCCGGCTGCTGAGCCGGACTGGGGTGTCTGGAAGGCCGGACCATACCCTTCTTCGGTATTGGGGGACGGCTGTGTCTGGGCAGGCGCTGCCGTAGTCTGGTCCGCGGGCTGTATGATTACCTGGGGCTGTGACGGCTGCGGTGATGTTTCAAGCGGCGCTGCCTCTGACGGCAGTGTTTCTGACGGCACAGTCTCCGGCAAAACGGACGGTGGGACCGCCGGTGGGGCCTGTGTGGGTACAGGCGCCGGCTGCGCAGGTGCCGTTGTCTCCCGGGGCGCCCTGCCGGAGGACTGGCTGGATTTCTTGCTCTCTGTTCCCGGAAGGTCATAACAGATAACAGGCATGCCCGCATATACATTTTCAAATAGCTCTTTTGCCTTGTCATAGGGCATATTTACGCAGCCATGGGACCCTCCGTTTTTATAGATGGAACCGCCGAAGCTGGACCGCCAGCTGGCATCGTGAAAACCAATTCCTCCGTTAAAAGGCATCCAGAACTTCACCGGGCTGGCATATCCCTCTCCCTTCAGCACCGCGTCTCTCTGCTTGTATGTAATAGAAAAAATTCCCGGCGGCGTAGTATGCCCCCTGGAAACATTGCCGGACACAAAATCAGATTCCAGCACCTTCTGCCCGTCCTTGTAAAAAATCAGGTGCTGGGCCGTCAGATTTACCTCTGCATAGGTACTGCCGTAATCCGGCCCGTCATGGCTTGCTGCTGTCTGCAAATATACAGGTTCCCTGGAGACACTCTCTCCTGCCTCCAGAATGCCCAGAAGCTCTCTTGTCTCCTCTGACTGATTGATCCTCCAGCCGTAAAAACCGGATACCTCCACATTCTGACCGTAGCTGGTGGCAAAAGAGCGCTTCCTGTATGCCGTATTATATTTAGAGGCCAGGCTCTTTACGTAGGCTGCGGCCTGGTCCGGGTCAATGGAAACCTGTTCCCCGTCAGACACAAGCCACTCATGTATCTCATCCCCGTCCAGCACCTCCGTCTTGCTGCCGAAGGTATAGGTCACAGTCATATTCACATAGCGGTTCCTGGCATCCCTGGCCGCTGCCAGAGAGGTATTGCCCCTGCGGATGGACGGAGACTTATAACATCCCAGGGCGTCCAGGTCCAATTCCGGGGCAAGGCTGGATATAGCCTCATCCACCTGGGCCCTGACCTTATCCATGTCAAGTGTGGTGCCCTCTGTCTCAGGCACAATGGAATATCCCTGGCCGCTCACATAGTCTGACAGGTAAGCGTCTGAGGGCAGGACGGCCCTGCTGCTGTCAAAGCAGGACAGACCGCCAAGGGTCTGAGCCAGAGCATCAGCATCATAGGCAATCATGGTCTTTATATCGTAAGATGGTCCCTTAAGCAGATATCTGGGCCAGCGGAAAGGATTCTGCTGGCGAATGATTTCCTCCAGGCTTCCGTCAAACACCGTATGAAGACCGATTTTTTCACCGGTGATTGTCTCCCGCTCCTCGTCCCGCAGCTTAAGTACAAGCCCGTACCCGTTTACGCCGGAGGCTATGAGTTCCTTTACCTCCCCTACGGTTTTCCCTGATACGTCCATCCCATTAATAACTGTATGGGGGAAATATGTATTCCGGTAACCCAGGGCTTTGTATGCATAGATTCCAGCCAGAACAGCGACGGCCAGAATCAGAACCAGAGCAGCGGTTTTCCAGCTCAGGAATTTATCAAAAGGACCTTTTCCCTGTGTATTAAACGTTCCCTGGCCGTCATTTTCCGGCTGGCCTCCGTGCGTTCTGTCTTCGCCCGTCCCCGGGGTGTCCTGTACCCGATTCTCCTGCAGCTTATTCTCCTGTACCCGCTTCTCCTGCCCCCCATTCTCCTGTACCCGCTTCTCCTGCCCCCTGCTTTCTGCCAGCTCCTTCTGACGCTGTCTGAAAGCCTCCCTGCTGCGGCTTCGGCGGGGACGCCTTTCCTCGCTCCGGGCTGGTACGGATTCTGCCTTGTTTCTTTCTTCCCTCATGCACCTTTACCTTTCTATGTCTTCCAACAGTCTCCCCACCTGGCTCTCCCCATATACTCTAATCCCGTGTTCCTTCAGACATGCGGCGCAGACACCGTCCCCTTTTGTAAGGGTGCCGGTAAATGTGCCGTCATAGACCTGCCCGCTTCCGCAGGAAGGGCTTCTCTCCTTTAGTATGGCTGCCTGGCAGCCGTAAAGCTGTGCCAGCTTAAGCACTTCCCAGGCTCCTTTTTCATACGCTGCCGTGACATCCTCGCCATCCCTTGTAACGACTCCCGAACCCGTTCGTTCCGCCGGTGTCCTGGGGGTGGCCAGACCGCCCATGATTTCCGGGCATACCGGAATCAGGTGATGTCTGCTTAGAAGTTCCTCTGCCTGGGACATAAGCACGCCGCGGCCGTCATATCTACATTCCACACCCAGCAAACAGGCGCTTACCAGTATATTCATATTCCTCTTCCTTCCATTTATGTATGTTTCTGTCCGACTGTCCGCAAACCGCCCCATCAGAACAGCCTGCGATTGTCCTTCAGCACCTTTCCGCTCAACATAATAAATGTTGTGGACGCAGCCGCGCAGGCCATAATATCCGAAATAGGCTCGGCATAGAACACAGCCTCCACCCCGAAATAACGGGGCAGCAGAATCATTCCCAGGAAATAGACCGATTTTCTGAACATGGACAGGCTGATAGCCACCTTTGCGATACCCATGCCTGTAAATCCGTCCACCACCGTATATTCCACAGCCAGTGGGATAATACACAGGGTAAATATGCGGATTGCCCACTCCGTAACCCGTACATAGGACATTTCCCTTGTAAATATCCTGACAAAATACCCCGGTCCTGCCTGGGCAATTATGAACATGACAGTTGTAAAGGCAACTGATAAAAGCAGTATATGTTTTTCCGCCTTCCGTATCCTGTCAGGACGGCCCGCACCATAATTATACCCCATGACGGTCTGTGTTCCACCGGTAATTCCTCCCAGCGGCATAGTGATAATCAGCATAAAGCTCTGTACAATGGTATTGCAGGTAAGAAGCATATCGCTTCTCTCAGGTCCGCCATAGCTGCTTATAACCATGTTCATAACAATAATGAGCAGGCTGTCCGAGGCAATGATTAAAAAGGGGGACAAGCCCACCAAAAGCACCTGCTTCATGGTCTTCCACCTGTAACCGCCAAAGGTAATCCGCACCAGAGGACGTTTCCCGAACAGAAACAGCAGCACGTAGATGCAGGACGCCATCTGTGACAGCACGGTTGCAATGGCAGCACCCCTGACTCCCATATTCATAACAAAAATGAACACCGGATCCAGCACAATATTGCTGACAGCCCCCAGCACCACTGATTTCATGCCCACCGTGGCAAATCCCTGGCATATGATAAACTGGTTCATGCCGGCTGAAATCAAAGCAAAGGCAGTACCTGTCAGATACCAGCTCATATACTGGTTGGCATAGGGAAATATGGCCGGGCCCGCGCCAAAGAACACCAGGAGCTGATCCTTAAACAGATAGGACACTATCATGATAATAAGGGCCATTCCTGTCAGAAGGGCAAAGCAGTTGGCCACCATCTGGGCGGCGGCCCTCTCATTTTTCTGTCCCAGACGGATACTCATAAGAGGCGCCCCTCCCACTCCAATCCAGCTGGCAAACGATGATATAAGGGTGACCACGGGACCGCATATTCCCACGCCGGCCAGGGCCAGGGCGCCAATCTCCGGAATATTCCCAATGTACATACGGTCCACGATGCTGTACATCACATTCACAAATTGAGCCAGCATGGAAGGAAATGCCAGCCTCCACACCAGCCCTCTGACTTTATCTGTATCCAGATTATTCTCTACTTTCAACTCCGTCTTCTCCTGATTCGATTTTATTCCTTTTGCCTCAATGGCAGGGACCTTATTCCTCTTTACGGCGGAACCGGTCTATATCCCTCACAAGGACAGACAAACTGTCCGTAATGTCTTTAAACGCTCCGTAATGATACAGATTCACAAACAGCAGACCAATGGGTACGGCCAGAATCATTCCCGCAATCCCGTCCGCCTTAAATCCCAGATACAGCAAAAACAGCGTGAGAAGCGGCGGCAGGCCCATACTGTCTCCCACCAGCTTTGGCTGCACAATCTGCCTTGTCACCTGGGTCAGTACATAAATCAGCAGCAGGCCGGCCGCAAAAGCGTACTCGCCCCCCAAAAGCTTAATAAGCCCCCATGGAAGAAGGGCTGTACCCGTTCCAAAGACCGGCAGAAAATCCAGAAAGGCGATGAGAAACGCCCACAGCGGACCGTAACCCACGCCCAACACGATAAACCCCACCGTAAGAATAAGCCACACCACTGCCATAATCTTAAACTGGGCCATGAAATAACCGCCTATGAGATGGCGCACCTCCCCCTTCAGATACAGCCCGTAACGGCCCGCCCATTGGGGCATATGGGCTTTTATGGCTGCCAGAATCCGGTCCCTGTCCACAATAAAGAAATAGGCGGACAGGATAGTGACCACGGTGTAGACCAGCATGGCCGGAAGGCTTTTGGCCACGGTTCCCGCCGCCTCCACAGTCGGAGATGCAATCTTCTCCACAACAGTTCCCATATAGCTTCCCAGATTGTTTCCAAACTGGGCCCAGCTCTGCTGTATGCTGTCGGGCATAAAATCAAACAAATGCTCCAGCTGCTCCATGCTGCGGGCCACATCTCCCTCAATGCCGGCATAGAGGCCGGGCAGGTCTATGATGAACTGGCGCAGCAGGACAAAGGTCCTTGACACCAGCAGATATAAGAGTCCGATAACAAGGGCCAGGGCTGCCGCCACAATGACAATGGAGCTGTGCCTGCGCACCAGCTTCACCCGCCGCTCCAGAAAGCGCACCAGGGGATTAGCAATCATTGCAATCACCCAGCCGATGACAAAGGGCATGAAAAATTTCAAAAGCTTAGGTCCCAGCAGGCAGATTAACAGCCAGCCCGTCAATGGGATTACAATATTAAGTATAAGGCGAAGATAATGCTTCCAGCCTGTTTCTTCCATCATATCCATCTCTCCTGACTGCTTTTTCCGTTCTCCGGAGCATTTTCCCTTTCCTTTACCCCGGAGCCGTTCTCCTTTTCATTTCCCATACGTCTGATTCATTTCCCATACGTCTGACCGCGATTCATCTTACCGGCACCCGGCTGTCCGGCCCCTCCTTACTGTCCTTACTCTGAATTCCCGGCCGGCTTCCACTCCTTCACGTACTGTTCCAGGAACCGGAACAAAACATCCATCTCCTCATCCGTGCCAATGCTGACCCGAAGGCTGTTGTCAAGTCTGGGCGCATTGAAATAGCGCACATAAATCTGCTCTTTCTTCAGCGCGTCGAATATGGCCCTGGCCGGAACGCGCTCATGGGTCACCAGAATAAAATTCGTCATGGAATCCGGGAATGTAAACCCAAGTTCTGCAAACCGTTTCTTGGAGCGCTCCCTGGTGGTCATGATTTTCGCCCTGGTCTCCTCAAAATACGCCCTGTCCTTCACGGCCTGGGTGCCCGCGATCTGGGACGGCAGGTTCATTGTATAGGAATTATAAGAATATTTAACATCATTCAGGGCTTTGATCAGTGCAGGGCTTCCCAGCGCAAAGCCAATGCGCACTCCTGCCATGGAACGGGACTTGCTGAAGGTCTGGACCACCAGCAGGTTGTCATACCCGGGCAGCAGCTCCCTGGCGGAGGGGCCTGCAAAGTCAATGTATGCCTCATCCACGATTACAATAACATCCTGGTTGGCCCTCACAATTTCCTCTACCTGGTCCAGGGGCATATAGAGGCCTGTGGGCGCATTGGGGTTTGGGAATATAATTCCCCCATTTTCCCTTTTATAATCCAGAGACCGGATAGCCATATTTTCGTCCAGTGCCGGCGTCTCATAGGGAATCCGGTACAGATCCGCCCAAACCTTGTAAAAGGAATAGGTGATGTCCGGAAACAGCACCGGCCTTTGGGAGTTAAAAAAGGTCAGGAAGGACATGGCTATAACATCGTCAGATCCAACGCCCACAAACACCTGGTCCTCCCCCACCCCGTAATATTCTGCCAGAGCCGTTACAAGCTCTGCGGAAGACGGGTCTGGATACTTGCGCAGACGGTCCGCGTCCATTTCCCTTAAGGCCCGTTCCACGCCCGGCGCAGGCGGATAGGGGTTTTCGTTGGTATTCAGTTTAATCAGCTTATCGCCTGCCGGCTGGTCCCCCGGTACATAGGGGACTACACGGCGTATATTCATTTCCCATGGTCT
This sequence comes from Enterocloster sp. 210928-DFI.2.20, assembly GCF_020554465.1. Classification (NCBI taxonomy): domain Bacteria; kingdom Bacillati; phylum Bacillota; class Clostridia; order Lachnospirales; family Lachnospiraceae; genus Enterocloster; species Enterocloster sp. 210928-DFI.2.20. The sequence goes on along the minus strand of NZ_JAJCHK010000023.1, from coordinate 10,866 downwards.
CATGTCTGCTCTCCTCCAGAATTTTTCCTTCTTACCTGCTGTATTCCGCCCGGCGCGGCTGCTTATTTTGTAAGGCCGTAGTCAGCCGCCACCTTTGCGAAGGCAGGAAGGGAACGTTCAATCTGCTCATAGGACACGCAGTAAGATATCCGCACATAGCCAGGGCATGCAAAGGAGGTTCCCGGAACCACCAGGATATTGTATTTCTTGCAGTTCTCACAGAATTTCTTTTCATCGGCCTCCGGTGACTTTACGAAAAGATAAAATGCTCCCTGGGGCTTGATGCACTCAAAACCCAGATCCTTAAGGCCGTTGTAGAGCAGGTTCCTGTTTCTGTCATATGCCTCCAGATTTACCTTGGCATCCAGGCAGCGCAGGATGACTCTCTGCATCAGGGACGGGGCATTGACACAGCCCAGCACACGGTTCGCAATGGTCGCTGCATTGAACACTTCACCGCTGTCCTTTAATGCATCGGGAATCACAAGATAACCAATCCGCTCTCCCGGCAGGGACAAAGACTTGCTGTAAGAGTAGCAGATAACGGTGTTGTCATAAACATTCGTCACATAGGGCACATCCACGCCGTCATAAGCCAGTTCCCTGTAAGGTTCGTCTGACAGCAGCACAATGGTTGTCCCCAGTTCCTTTTCTTTAGCCCTCATGATGTCAGCCATTTTTGTAAGGGTTTCCAGGGAGTATACCACTCCGGTAGGGTTATTGGGGGTATTGATGATAACCGCCTTGGTCTTTTCATTAATCTTCTGCTCAAACTCTGCCAGATTAGGCTCAAAATCCGTTGTGTCCGGTGAAATGACCACCAGATTTCCGTCGTAATTACGGACATAGTTGCCGTACTCCACAAAATAGGGAGCAAATGCAATTACCTCATCCCCCGGGTTCAGCAATGTCTTTAAAATCACATTCAGGCCGCTGGCTGCCCCCACTGTCATCAGAATGTTATTCTGGTGAAGCTGCGTGCCGAAGCGCTTATTTAAGGATTCAGCCACGGCCTGCCTTACATCCTCATAGCCTGCGTTGCTCATATAACCATGGACATAGGTGGACTCTTCTTCCTTCAGGATATCACAGACTGCCTGGTTCACCTCCGCCGGAGCCGGCACATTGGGGTTGCCCAGACTGAAATCATACACATTCTCCGCACCGTGGATGGCGGCCAGACGCTTCCCCTCCTCAAACATGGCGCGGATGGCGGAATTGTTATTGACCAATGGTTTCATTTTCTCTGATATCATACTTATGTCCTCTCTTTCTCCCTGACGGCGTACCTTACTTTATTTTACATATACTAGTTGGTCCATCTGTTGATATGATTGTAGCTTTATGGGGAAAGATTGTCAATAGGGGGATTTGGTTGTTAAGGGGCGGACGCTTAGGTGGTCCTCCCCTTCCTCTCACCCGCTGCGTTTCTCTGCGTCTGCACCGTTTATAACCAATCCGCAAAAAAGAAAAATGGCATGCCGGGACTACTGGCATACCCATAAAAAGACGCATCCAAAGCAATACCGCGCCTTGCCTGAATGCTGTTATAAGTTAATTTTAGCAGGCCCTCCCTATCCCATTTTCCATATCTTCAGGCAGAGACTTTTTCTTACCTGTGCGGAGAAAGGACAGCGGACGCCCTGATATGCAGTGGGTGAGAGGCGGGAACGCGGACGCCTATCCACGTCCGCCTGCCTCTCTCCCAAAATACTCCTTGGTAGCCTTCCTCACCTGCGGGGCCAGCGCCACCATGGCGATTAGGTTTGGTATGGTGAGAAGTCCCAGGGCTACATCCTGGATGACCCACACCAGTTCGATCTCCGCCAATGCTCCGATGATGCAGAAGCATGGGAACACGTATTTGAATTTATCGGCCACCTTTGTGCCGAATATGTAGTTCAGACCCACAAACCCGAAGTACCACTGGCTCATCAGGGTGGTGGACGAGAACATCAGGAGACAGACAGCCACCACATAGCGCAGGGGTTCCCACACGCTGGCAAAGGCATTGATGGCCAGTACGTTTCCCGGTGCGCCTGAATCCAGCACTCCGGTGACTCCCAGCACAAGACCTGTGATGGTACAGATGACAAAGGTGTCTAAGAATACCTCAGCCACACCTGTTATGCCCTGTTCCACCGGATGGTTTACCTGGGCCGCAGAGTGGATAACCGGCGCGGATCCCTCGCCTGCTTCATTGGAGTACAGCCCTCTTGCAACACCCTTCTGCATGGCAATCAGCATGGATCCCATGGCGCCGCCAGCCATGGCCCTGAGGCCGAAGGCTCCGGCAAATATGTCCGCGAACACGCCCGGTACCTTGGTGATGTTGGCCAGGATGATGAGAAGCCCGCCCACCACATAGATAAGCGCCATGGTGGGAACCAGCCTCTGGGCCACATGGGCCAGACGTTTAAGCCCGCCCAGGGTAATCACAAAGATGATAAGTACAAGGGCGATTCCTGTTGTGAGATAGGGAACGCCAAAATTCTCCTTCATGACGCCGCTTATGGTGTTGGACTGGATGAAGTTGCCTCCGATAATCTGGGTTACCATGAAGAAGGCGCACAGCACAGCCAGCCAGGGCGCATGCAGTCCCTTTTTGATATAGTACATGGGACCGCCCACGTAATTTCCCTCTTCATTCTTTTCACGGTACAGCATACCCAGTATGATCTCGCCGTATTTGGTAGCCATTCCCACAAAGGCAGCCACCCACATCCAGAAGATAGCTCCCATGCCGCCTGCCAGCACGGCTGTGGACACGCCCACAATATTGCCGCTTCCCACACAGGATGCCACTGCCGTACACAAGGCCTGGAAGGAAGAAATGGTTCCTGCTTCTTTGGATTCCTTGCTTTTTGAGAGAATGGGCTCCCAGATTGTCTTTCTTATGATGTATCCAAAACGCCGTATCTGTATGCCTCCTGTTATGATTGTATACAAAAGACCCACTCCAAGAAGCACAAACAACAGCCAGTTGCCCCACAGCCAGTCGTCAAAGGTCGTAAGAATCTGCTGAAGCTCTTTCATTCTTCCATTCCTCCTTTAGTACCTGATTACCATTCCAAATAAATGGGATTTGTCCATGCGGTGCGGCCGTATTTGTCCACTGCCTCCACACGTATATAGGTCTCATGGCCCTTCAAGGCATATTCCGCATGGTTCAGAGTATCCTTAAACCGCTCACCCAGAACCGTGGTCCCGTCATTGATGATATTTCCGCATACAAAGTTTACATGATTCACATTGGATGTGTCAATCCATACCTTGCCGTCCCGTACGCCCCAGTCATATATCTCAGGGCCGGATGATGAATAATAATTACCGTCAATAAAATTCTGTACAATGCCGTCATGGCTTAATTCAGGAGACTGCACGCAGATCCAGCCGCCGCAGGAATCCTCAAACAGCCCTTCATTGTGGTTGTCGTCGCTGGCAAATGCATTGATTTTCTTTCCCATGCGCAGCATCCTGTCCCAGTATGTCACATCGTAGCCGGTATTGGATTCCTGCACTGTATTGAAGTTAAATATCTCCAGGGAGCTGATGCCCTCTGTGTGGATAAACTCCTCTTCTGTCACGCGGCTCCAGATGGGATGATTATAGGTGGTCACACAGCCGTGGTCCCTCAGCATGTCAGCCACTTTCTGGGCAGCCTCAGGGCCGGTCCACTCCCCGAAAAATTTCATAGGGGGGATGAACTGCATGTGTCCGTAGGTTCCCAGGGGGGCCGCATCCTGCATGGCCTGCGTTCCCAGTATTCCGTGGAGGTGATGTATCTTATAGCGCTCGCTTGTGCCCTTTGCCCGGTACAGCACCACACTGCTCTCCACGGCCGGCACTATGATAAATTGTTCTGTGTTGAACTGCTCCCGATAGTCTGTAAATATGTCATGCTCCGAAAAACACAGGAAATGATATCCGTTGTCCTTGTAAAGCTTAACAGACTGCTCCGGGGTGAGCATGCCGTCCGACACCGTGGTATGACTGTGGATATTGCCCTTATACCAGTTTCCGCAATTTTTAAAACCATGATATTCCTTCATATATTCATACCGTCCTTCTGTCAAAATCAGTCCGCAGACCTACTCTGCCTTAGCTGCTGCCTGGCACTTCTTGATGCGGTGAATCAGGAATGTGGACACGCCCACGCCGATAACCGCCCATCCAATCATGACGCTGAATACAATCCTGAATCCTGCCATGCCCGGATACCTGTCAAGGAAACTGCCGTACATTACATATGCAAATGCATTGGGAAGGTAGATGACCAGGGATGCAAGGCTCATAGCTGCTCCCGTAATCTCCTTTGGAACCCTGACTTCATCCATTGGAGCAAAGAACACGGCTCTCATGGTAAATACAATGGCTCCGAAAGCCAGTGTGCACGCCGCGCCAATTATCCAGTTGCCGCCCTGTCCCAGGGACTCATGAGGCACCATCAGGAAAAGAGCCATGGCGATGATACATACCACAAAGCCTGCGCGGATATGCTTTGCAGAGGATTTGTGCACCTTATCGGACATAAAGCCGCCGATTGGTCCGCCTACCATCTTAAGGCCGTACTGGTTGATGATTCCGTACATACCTACGGCTGTTGCCGGAAGGAAGTAAATCTGGTTCAGGAAAGGAATAAAATATGTAAGTCCGCAATAAATACAGTATACCGTAAAACCATTCAAAGAAACAGCCCAAATATCAACACTCTTGATAGCCTGCATCATACCGCCAAAGGCTGCCTGTGCCTTATTGACTTCCTTGCCGGTTTCATCCACGCGTTTTTCATCATTGGGAACAAAAATCAGACAGAGAACGCCGGCTGCTGCCGTAACTGCTGATAAGAATAAGAGACCGCCCCTCAGCGCCGCTGCACCTTCTCCCATGGCCTTGAAGATGGCCAGTGCAGAGGATGCGATGATGACGTCCACAACGCCGCGCCCCATTTCCAGGAACCCGAACATACGTCCCTGTGTTTTCTCATCTCCCAGAAGACGGATGGCCTTTAACAGTACGGGCCAGTATGTAACCTCACCCAAAATAGCCATTACGCCGAAGGCTGCCAAAAATCCCCAGTATCCGGGGAAGGTGGAAAGATATACACCCACGATTCCAAGTCCAATCAGGGAGCCGCCAATCATATATTTCTTACTGAACATATCGCAGATATAAATACCTGCAATGAGGCCGATGGTCTGCACGATGCCGTAAGCACTTAGGGCGCCGCCGATTTGGGTATTGGTGAGTCCCATAAACTGCTGCATGGGTACATAGAACATGTCCTTCATGGACGAAAGCTTGAATGCAATACCTCCTGATAATGTGAGGATACAGAACACCAGCCAGCGGTTGGGTGCTGCTTTTACGATTTTCGCTCTTGTTTCATTATTCATATCTATTAAATCTCCTTTCGTTGTGTGTATCTGGTACCCACTCCATAAACGGTACCTCTCATTCCCTGCAAGACATTTCCATCTTGCTACAGACTTAGTATATCTGCTTTTGGTTGGGTTTTCAAGCTAATTCGCAATAATATCAAATTTTTTCGCAATTATACCAAATTATTTGTTGGCTTTTTGTGCATTTCGCATCTATAAAATTGCGAATATGTTGGTTATAATGAAATCGGTCGTATTAAACCCAAGTTTTTCGCAATCTTTTTTCTCCGCCGCAGTGAAGCGTTATTGGGATTAGCTTGGGAATTATTGCACTTTTCACTTTTCCATTTTGGGATTTTGGGATATAATAAATTGTGAATGACTTATGTTAAGAAAAGCATCAGAAGGGAGGGCTAAAACATATGCTGGCAAAACAGCGATATACAAAGATTCTGCAGCTTTTAGATAAAGACGGAATTGTACATACAGCCGAACTGGTGAAGCTGATGGGCGTTTCCTCAGAAACCATCCGCAAGGACCTGGAGTATCTGGACAGCCAGGGACGCCTGTCCAGGGTACACGGAGGGGCTGTCCCTGCGGATTCCGGAAAACCAGCGGATATTCCGGGGGGATACATTTCCCTTCAGATCCGCAACTCCCAGAACCTGGAGCAAAAAGCTGCCATCACATCAAAGGCAGCCGGCCTGGTAAGCGAAGGACAGGTGATTGCCCTGGATTACGGAAGCACCAGCCAGATGATGGCGCTTGTATTAAAGGAACGGTTCCGCAACCTTACCGTTGTGACCAACTCCATCCAGAACGCCCTGATGCTGGCTGAGAATCCCGGCATTACCATCATTCTCACAGGCGGTATTCTGAACCGGGATGAGTATACCCTGGTCAATGAATTCTCCTCCACGCTGGAAAGCATTCATATCGACATCATGTTCATGACCGTGACGGGCATTGACCCTGTCATCGGATGTACGGACCAGAGGCTGAGCGAGATACGGATACAGAACCAGATGCACCGTTCTGCCACCCGTACCATTGTCCTGGCTGACTCCACCAAGTTCGGAAAGGCCAGCCTGCTCAAAATTTGTCCCTTTGAGGAGGTAGATACCATCGTGACAGACTCCGGCATCTCCCCTCAGATGGAAAGCCGGATCCGGGGGGCCGGGGCAAAGCTTATCATAGCCTGACAAATAATACTGATAAAGAATAACAGAAAGGCGGAATATCATGAATGTATTTGATATCCTGGGGCCGGTGATGATAGGCCCTTCCAGTTCCCACACGGCAGGGGCTGCCAGAATCGGCAGGATAACCCTGGCTCTGTTGGGAGCGCCGGCCGTGAAGGCAGACATTTTCCTTCACGGCTCTTTTGCAAAGACCTATAAGGGCCACGGCACGGACAAGGCCCTGATTGCCGGTATCATGGGCATGGCCACAGACGACAGCCGTATACGCAGGGCGCCGGAGTTAGCACGGGAACAGGGTCTGGAAGTAAGCATTACCACAGGCGAAATCGACGGGGCCCATCCCAATACGGCCAGGGTCACCCTGACCGACGTTACAGGCAACACAGTCTCTCTTTTGGGAAGCAGCATCGGCGGCGGCAATATACTTGTCAAGGAAGTCAACGGCATGGAGGTATCCATCACCGGCCAGCACACAACCCTGATTGTGCTCCACCGCGACGCGCCCGGCACCATTGCGGCTGTCACGGAAGTCATGGCAGACGCCGGGGTAAATATCTGCAACTTCCGCCTGTCCAGGCAGAGCCGGGGCGGCGAAGCCGTGATGACCATTGAAATTGACGGCAGTTTCGGACCGGAACTGAACGAGAAAATCAAAGTGCTGCCCAACATTTTCTCCAGCACCATGCTTCAGCCCATATAGCTGATGAAACCCATAATTACAGGAGGAATTATATTTATGGAACCTGAATTCAATTACTCTTCCGTGGCATCCATCGTAGCTGCCGCCGAAAAAAGCGGTCTTCCCATCTCTGCCATCGTACTGAGGCAGCAGGCGGAACAGATGGAGCAGACAGAGGAATCAGTATATGAACATATGCGGAAAAATTACCAGGTCATGACAGAGTGCATTGATCCCGGCTGCAATAAAGACCTAAAAAGTACCAGCGGGCTGACCGGCGGCAGCGCCTATAAGATGCGCCGGATATCTGAAAACGGAAAGAGCCTGACCGGCTCCTTTCTCTCCGGTGCCCTGTACCGCGCCCTGGCTGTCTCGGAACTCAACGCTGCCATGGGACGGATTGTGGCTGCCCCCACAGCTGGAAGCTGCGGCATCCTGCCCGCCGCCCTGCTGACCATGCAGGCAGAAAAACAGATTCCGGAAAGAGACTGTGTCATGTCCCTGTTCACCGCGTCTGCCGTGGGCATGGTCATTGCCAACAATGCCTCCCTGGCAGGCGCCCAGGGCGGATGTCAGGCTGAATGCGGCTCTGCCGCCGCCATGGCTGCCGCTGCCATCGTGGAGCTGGCAGGCGGTACCCCGAAAATGGCGGAACATGCCATCGCCATTGCCATCAAGAATATACTGGGACTTGTATGCGATCCGGTAGCCGGGCTGGTGGAGATTCCCTGTATCAAGCGCAATGCTTCCGGCGTGGCAGGTGCTTTTGTGGCGGCGGAGCTGGCTCTGGCCGGCATCGAAAGCGCCATACCTGCGGATGAAGTCATCTGGACCATGAAGAAGGTGGGCGACGCCATGTCTTCCACCTTAAAGGAGACGGCCGAGGGCGGCCTGGCTGCCACCCCTACGGGAAGGCGTCTTCATGAACAGGTTTTCGGCACTGTTCGGGAACCAAAAAGCGGATGCAGCGGATGCGGGGGATGTTCCTCCTAAAGCGATGTGTTTAAACGGGATGCAGCGGTGCCGGACAGATAGTGCCGCAATAACAAAAACAGGGAACCAATCACCATAACGTGGTTGATTCCCTGTTTTTGTGTTCAGTCCTCTTCTGACCGTCTACTTCCCGTTATTCATGGGTATACCGGTAAAGAGTTCCGCTATCTCAGGAGTGATTCTGTTCTTTATAAGCAAGCCTCCCACTCCTGCTTCTTTCTCTGTCCTTATGGTACAGTGGGGGCCTCCCTCCACTGTCTCGCAAAGATAATTCATACCGCTGCTTTCATCTTCTGCAATGGCTTCCAGCAGCAGACCGATGGTATGGGAATCCTCAAATATCAGAGAACCGTCCTCCTGGTAGTTGGGATTGATTTTCTGAAGTTCTGCCAGGGTCTCTCCCTCCGGCAGTTCTCCCTGCTGTTCATAAAAATAATTCTGCACGTCAATGGCGATGCGCTCCACCTTCTCAGGCGCCAGACATGTGCCGGGTTCTATTCCCTGCTCCTTCAATAGCGTAATGGTCCGCTCAAAGGATGGGTACACCGGCCAGTACTGGCTCACATCCTCCACCTGATACCGCGCTATGCCGCCAAATGACGACCTGGCTGCCTGGCGCTGCTGCTGGAGATAGGTATTCTCCTGGTCTGTCATGAACATAAGGCTGCCCACAGGCATCTCCACCAGCCGCTCCTCCACGGTCAGCTCCCTCATATCCTGCTGATACGCCTTTAGCACGGCCTCCTGGACACGGCTGTCCTGGCTCACATCCGTGACCTGGTCCGCCTCCCTGTACATAATCTGTTTTACCTGTCCCGGTTCCTGGCTTAAAATCCTGTACATGCCTTCCTTATAAGCATCCTGTCTGTACAATGCCTCATAGGAATCCATCACGGCAGACAGAGGCAGGGAATAGGAACGTCTCACCTCACGGCCGTTTGCCAGGCGGTAGCATACCGTCATATTGGTCTCAAATTTCTCCTGGTCCGAATCCTCCCCTCCGCCTGACTTCATTGCCAAAAAGATGGAGGTGGGGCCGTCCGCCCCGCCGATATAGCTGATGGAACTGGCTGCATTGGTATGATAGCCGTCAACCCGGGCCACTGCCTTGCGTATGCCCAGCCGCTCATCCCTTCTCTCGAGGGCGCGCTTCCTTCCCTCTTCCACCATGGACATAACAGCCTCTTTATCGGTGAGCACCATGTTTTCTTCTATATATTCATATGGGTCTGCATAACGTATCTGCAGCTTTCCGTCACTGCCTGTCTCAAAGGTCTTATCCGAGAGCCATCTGCTGTCCACACTGATATCCAGGCTGGCGGATACGACCTTTTCCTTGGACGGAATATAGGAATCGTAGCCGTACCAGTCATACCGGAAGCTTAAGAATACCAGGATTCCAGCTGCAAGGCACAGTCCCAGCTGCAGTCTGTGACTGAACATCTTCTTAAAATCAAAATGATAGATAATTTCCACGATGCAGTGGGTCAGCACCACTGATACTATGGTTCCGAACAGTCCCCAGCGCAGCCTGCTCTGCAGCGACCAGAAGAACATGCCTCCGGCCAGACCAATTCCCAGCACCAGCAGTATACGGATAGGCGGCATGGATTTCTTAAATGCCATAGCTTTCCCAGCTGCTTCTGACGGACGTTTGCGGTACAGCCCCAAATCCAGTGTGGTAACTGCCAAAAATGCCAGTACCGTACAGATGAGCTCCGGAACATGTTTTGACAGTTCGTTCATCTTCCAGCCAAAGGAATTGATGTATACGCTGAATGGAGACAGGTACCTGACCCCCCACATAAAAGGCGACTGATCCGAACTCCACAGATATCTGGCCGTAGTGACGAAAAAGGTTCCGCAGTACCAGCACAGAAGCAGCATAATCCCGGGCAGCAGAAAAAAGAAAACGCCTGTTCCCAAAACGCCTACCACAATATTTCCCGTCATCATCATGGCTGCCACAGCAGTTGAATACATGAGGGCGTAATACAGCATGTTAAGAGCCCAGCCACCGGCCATGGCGCCCAGTATCCTGCCCGCAGGCACGCCGTAGGACATGGCCACCCCGGTAAGCAGCAGCAGGTTCAGACCATAGGCAGCGCCGACAATAAATATGCCTCCTGAGAACTGGACCCCAAACAGCGCCTCCCGCCTCACCGGAATACTGTGGTAAAAATCCACTTTTTTCTTATTATGCAGATAGGCAAAGCTGGATACGCCGATGACCACTGCCGCGGTTATCATCAAAAAGGCAATCATGCCGTTCCCGTATTCCACACCATTTAATACCACCTCTGTCTTCAGTTCCAGAAGCCTTGTCTTGTACTGAAGGTCGGTCATGGCGGCGTCCTGGATAAAAGGTTCATAATCATTGTACCTGTAGTAATTGGTGTTGGCTGCGTTCTCCATGTTCAGGGCCAGCCCAATGGGAAGAGTGAAGAAAAATGCCAGAAAAACCAGGGCAATGGCCCACAGCCTTCTCCTGAAATCCTCCTTTAGCAGCTTAAAGTATAAGCTTCCTGATGTCATAACCAGCCACCTCCGTTTCACTGATATAATCTCTCGGAATCTCTAAGCCAGTAAATATAAGGCTTTCAGATTCCTT
>NZ_JAJCHK010000022.1:0-95790 GCF_020554465.1 Enterocloster sp. 210928-DFI.2.20 | reverse complement strand
ATAGAATTGGGGCGGGATTTTAACAAATCCCACCCCAACTATTGACAAAGAGCCCTAAAAAAACTGCAGACACGATTACCGTATCTGCAGCCTTCTGCACGATTCAATGGAATTATACTAACTCAATCAGAACTTCCATAGCGCCATCACCCTTACGCTGGCCAATCTTAACGATTCTGGTGTAACCACCATTACGGCCTACGTACTTTGGAGCAACGTCGTCAAAAATCTTAGCTACCAGGTCAACAGACTTGGTATTTCTCTTCTTTCCTGCTGCGGCAGCCGGAACTTCGGTCACTCCGTAGAGAACCTTTAACATCTGCCTTCTGGCATGCAGTCTGGAAGGCATATCTTTCTTGATTTCCTTCTCTACTTCATCGTATACGGTAACCTTCTTGCCGTCTACAACTTCCTTAACCCTCTTGCCGTCTTTGTCCTTGCGGGCAACCTTAGCGGTAACCTTTACAGTCTCGAAGTTATCCTTCTCCTTAACTGCCATGGCAATCAGACCTTCTGCAACCTTGCGGATTTCCTTTGCACGGGTCTCAGTTGTCCTGATATGTCCATGATATAACAGTGCTGTTACCTGGCTTCTGATTAAAGCCTTTCTCTGATCGGAAGTTCTTCCTAATTTTCTATATCCTGCCATTGTATTTTCCTCCATTATTGTGGAACACCTTCACCATGCTTCTTTGGACTTACTGGTATTGGCGTTTTCGCCCACTTATTCTATTTGGCTCTCTCAGTCATGCTTCTTTGGACTTACTGACCGGGAGTAAAGCTCCCTCACTTCGTTCGGTCTGTGCGGGAAACGCAAACTCCGCTTCGCTTCGTCTGCGCAGCGCTCCCTCACTGTGTTCGGTCGCTTAGTTGTCGTCGCTTGGATTTAGCTGTAAGCCTAATTCCTTTAACTTGGCCAGTACTTCCTCTAAGGACTTGCGGCCTAAGTTACGAACCTTCATCATGTCCTCAGAAGTCCTGTTGCACAGCTCTTCCACTGTGTTGATGCCGGCTCTCTTCAGACAGTTGTAGGAACGAACGGAAAGCTCCAGTTCGTCGATATTCATCTCAAGCACTTTCTCTTTCTCATTGTCTTCCTTCTCTACCATGATCTCAGCGGTCTTGGCATTCTCGGAAAGGTCAATGAACAGATTCAGGTGCTCGCTTAATACCTTTGCGGCCAGGCTGACAGCCTCATCGGGAGCCAGGGTGCCGTTGGTATAAATCTCAAGTGTAAGCTTATCGTAGTCCGTCTGCTGCCCCACACGTGTATTGGCTACTGCCATGTTCACGCGCTCCACAGGAGTGTAGATGGAATCAACTGCTATGACCCCGATTGGTAAATCGTCGTTCTTATTCTTATCGGCGCTGATATAGCCGCGGCCCTTGGTGATGGTAAGTTCCATATAGAACTTGCTGTCCGTGCCGCCGCTTAAGGTGGCGATAATCTGATCCGGATTCATGATCTCGATATCAGCATCTGCCTGGATATCAGCTGCAGTAATTACACCTTCGCCTTCAAATTCAATGTATGCAACCTTGGGCTCATCGGTATCGCTGTTGTTCTTAATCGCTAAGCTTTTGATGTTCATAATAATTTCAGTCACATCTTCCTTAACTCCGGGAATAGAACTGAACTCATGCAAAACGCCATCGATTTTTACCTGACTCACTGCGGCTCCGGGTAAAGAAGAAAGCATAATTCTTCTTAAGGAATTGCCCAGCGTAGTGCCGTAACCTCTCTCAAGTGGTTCAACTACAAACTTGCCGTATCTCTTGTCTTCTGAAATCTCTGCGATTTCAATGTTTGGTTTTTCAAAATCGAACACTAATAGCCCCTCCTTTTTGGGTTTCTATCAAATCTCGAGGGAAATAAAGCACTGCAAAGCAGTGCACTGCCCAAACACAGCCCAAGGCGTAAGTTCGGGTTTTTCATCCTGCAAAGTACGCCTGCCCTATAAAGGACAGGCATACCTTGTACAATTTATAATCAATTGTAGGATTACTTGGAGTACAACTCGACGATAAGCATTTCGTTTACTGGAACATCAATCTCATCCCTGGTTGGCATTTCCTTAACAGTACCGCGCAGGTTCTCCTGGTCTACATCCAGCCAAGCCGGAACCATACGTCCGCCGGTTACTTCCAGGACGTCTTTGTATCTCTGTGCGGATTTGTATTTCTCCTTCACTTCGATGACATCTCCAGCCTTAACACGGTAGGATGGAATGTTCACTGGCTTGCCGTTAACCAGAATGTGCTTATGGTCAACAATCTGTCTTGCTTCCTTGCGTGTACGGCCCAGACCCATGCGGAACAGAACGTTGTCCAGTCTGCACTCTAACAGGATCATCAGGTTAGTACCTACCATACCGTTCATCTTGGATGCCTTAGCATAGTAATTACGGAAAGGTTTCTCTAATACACCGTAAATGAATTTGGCTTTCTGCTTTTCTCTTAACTGCATGCCGTATTCACTTAACTTTTTGTTTGTTCTCTTGGATTCTCTGTTGGACTTTTTATCAATTCCTAAATAGATTGGATCCAGACCAAGGGATCTACATCTTTTAAGAACAGGAACTCTATCTACTGCCACTTTAATTACCTCCTAATTAAAATCAATCAGACTCTTCTACGTTTTGGCGGACGGCATCCGTTATGTGGAACTGGTGTCACGTCCTTAATGCTGGTTACTTCCAATCCACATGCCTGAAGGGCACGGATTGCTGCTTCACGTCCTGAACCAGGACCCTTTACCATAACGTCTACGGATTTTAAGCCATGTACGAGAGCTGCCTTAGTAGCAGTTTCTGCCGCCATCTGGGCTGCATATGGAGTAGATTTTCTTGAACCTCTAAATCCAAGACCACCGGCACTAGCCCATGAAAGAGCGTTACCCTGCGCATCAGTTAATGTAACAATTGTGTTATTAAAAGATGACTGGATATGTGCCTGTCCGCGTTCAACGTTTTTCTTTACACGCTTTTTTGTCACTTTTTTAGCTGTAGTGGACACTTTTTTAGCCATTTTAAACTAACCTACTTTCTCATTTTCTTGAATTCGCTCTTCCTGTTTTTAAAACATGTAAATCGAATTCGGTTACAATGTTGCTAATGAAATTCTTACTTCTTCTTGTTTGCTACTGTCTTCCTCGGACCCTTGCAAGTTCTGGCGTTGGTCTTTGTCTTCTGGCCACGAACCGGCAGGCTCTTTCTATGACGGATTCCTCTGTAGCATCCAATTTCCTGAAGTCTCTTGATGTTCATAGCAATCTCTCTACGAAGATCACCTTCAACAGTCTGAGTCTCAGCAATTGTGTTAGCCAGCTTTTTTACCTCATCATCGGTTAAATCCTTAACGCGAGTGTCTGGGTTAACGCCAGCTGCCGTTAAGATGCGGTTGGAGCTTGCTCTACCGATACCGTAGATGTAAGTAAGACCGATCTCAACACGTTTTTCTCTTGGTAAGTCAACACCTGAAATACGAGCCATGTGTGTAGTACACCTCCTAATTTTAATTAACCTTGTCTCTGTTTATGCTTTGGATTTTCACAAATTACTCTGATACTGCCTTTTCTCTTTATGATCTTGCATTTTTCGCAGATCGGCTTTACGGATGATCTAACCTTCACAGTAATTCTCCTTTCTATAGACCAACAAAGTTGCTAAAGCATTATATCAAACATTTGCCAATAATGCAAGCACTTTTTTATCTATGGTGTTTTATGTTCTTTTCCGGGGCAGGCGGTGTTTGACATCACTGGCCTGCTGGAAAACGGAACTCTTTCTTTACTCTGTCTTTATTCTGTCACCAGACAGCCTGTATACCTTATTTATCTCTCCAGATGATTCTTCCCTTGGATAAATCATAGGGTGACAGCTCAATGGTCACTTTATCTCCTGGCAGGATGCGGATATAGTTCATACGAAGCTTTCCGCTGATGTGTGCCAGTACCTGATGGCCGTTCTCCAGTTCAACCTGGAACATGGCGTTGGGTAATTTCTCAATTACGGTTCCCTCAATTTCAATTACGTCTGCTTTTGACATTCTATTTTACCTCCTACTGCCTGCGGCTGCGGATGAAGCCTGCTATCTCCTCATCCCTCACCGCCGCGCCTTCTGTAAGCTTCTTCCTTAAGGTTTCATCGTGCTCATGTATGAGCTGCAAGTGTTTCCTGTTCTTGCGTTTCTGTTTACTTAAAGGGTGTTTCCTGCCATCTGACAGATAAACATATTCCCCTTGGACACTGATTATGATATACAGTTCATTTTTGTCGTGGCCTGCTAAACTCTTTACCAGGCCGGCTTCCTTAAACTCTACCATAGGGCCACCTCAAACTACAGCGATAAAATCTCAGGTTCGCCATCCGTAATCAGGATGGTGTTCTCATAATGGGATGCCAGAGAGCCGTCCTCTGTCACAACGGTCCAGCCGTCATCCTCCCATACTACATCATAGCGCCCTGCAGTAATCATAGGTTCAATTGCGAGTGTCATTCCGGCAGCCAGCCTGATGCCTTTGCGGCGCTGGGCGAAATTGGGAATCTCCGGTGCTTCATGCATCTCCGTACCGATACCGTGACCTACCAGGTCCCGGACCACTCCGAAGCCAAAGCTTTCTGCATATTCCTGAATGGCTTTGGAAATATCATTGAGATGATTGCCAGCTTTTGCATACTTTATACCTTCAAAAAAGCTCTGCTGCGTCACCTCTACCAGTTTCCTGGCCTCCCCGCTCACTTCTCCAATCATATGGGTTCTGGCTGCATCGGACTGATATCCCTTCCATATAACACCTGTATCCAGGCTGACGATATCTCCTTCTTCCAGATAGCGGTGCTTATCCGGAATGCCGTGAACCACCTCATCGTTAATAGATATACACACAGATGCCGGAAAACCCTGATAATTCAGAAAGGATGGAACACATCCATGACTTCTTATCATATCTTCACACATCCGGTCGATTTCTTTGGTAGACATTCCCGGTACCAGGGTCCTGCCAAGCTCCTCATGAACCTTGGCAAGTATACGCCCTGCTTCCCGCATTAATTCAATTTCCCGTTCTGATTTAATCGTTACCATTCTTTATGCTCCTAAAATCCTGACAATGGCCTGGAATACTTCTTCCATATCCAATGTGCCATCTACCTCGGCTAAAACGCCTGCCTTTTTATAATACTCTATGAGAGGCTGGGTCTGGTTATGATAGACATCAAGACGCTTCTTAACAGTTTCAGGTTTATCATCATCCCTAAGTACCAGCTGCTGGCCGCATACATCACAGATTCCTTCCTTTTTAGGAGGATTGTATACGATATGATATGTTGCCCCGCAGGAAAGGCATGCGCGGCGTCCGGACATACGGTTTATGATGTTCTCATCCGGAACATCCACGTTGATTGCATAGTCAATGGCCTCACCCATGTCGCCCAGAGCTTTTGTAAGGCTCTCTGCCTGGGGAATAGTCCTTGGGAATCCGTCCAGCACATATCCGTTTTTGCAGTCCTCCTCATGGATGCGGTCCAGCAGCATGCCGATGGTGATTTCATCCGGCACAAGACCGCCTGCATCCATATAGGACTTGGCTTTCATGCCCAGCTCCGTGCCGTTTTTAATGTTGGCCCGGAAAATGTCCCCGGTAGAGATATGGGGAATCTGATATTTTGCTGCAATCTTTTTTGCCTGAGTGCCCTTGCCGGCACCAGGTGCGCCTAACATGATAATCTTCATAAACCCAGTCCTCCTCGTTATGAGCACTTAGTGGCCGTATTTTGGCCGCTTACGTGCGATACATGTCACCTCCACTTGGTGAGGTCTTCCACGAGCCAGTGGAGTGGCTCGTTATGAGCACTTAGTGGCCGTATTCCGGCCGCTTGCGTGCAATACATGCCACTGGCACTTGGCGAGGTCCCCTCACGAGCTTAGTGCAGCGGCGCGTTATAAGCTATAAATACAACAAATCCGCCCCTGTGGAATACCACAAAGGCAGATTGATTGATTCAACTGTGGTTGTTAATCGTTCAAAAATCCCTTATAATAACGCACAAGCATCTGAGATTCTACTGCTTTGATTGTCTCAAGCACAACGCCAACGATAATAATCAGGGACGTTCCGGAAAATGAGATTCGGCTGACGTTGAGTAAACCGGACGCAAGAATCGGAACAATCGCAATCACTATCAGGCCGCATGCACCAATAAAAACAATATAATTCAATATCTTATTCAAATAATCGCTGGTTGGCTTGCCAGGACGAATGCCCGGGATAAAGCCGCCCTGCTTCTTCATGTTATTGGCCACTTCCAACGGGTTAAACGTAATGGACGTATAGAAGTAAGCGAACATAATCAGCAATGCAATATAAATCACCAGACCGATGGAGTATATAGGATACTCAGGCCTGCACCATGAACCCGAATTGAGCACCATCAGAATCTTACTGCCGATGGAGTTTGGATCAATCGTAAAGAACTGAGAAATCACCACCGGGAAGGACATGATGGAAGAAGCAAAGATTACCGGCATAACGCCTGCGGTATTTATCTTCAGTGGGATGTTGGAAGCCTGTCCGCCAACCATCTTACGGCCAACCATCTTCTTGGAATACTGGACCGGAATTCTCCTCTCGGCATCGTTCAGCACGATAACGAAAACTACCATAGCCAGGATAATCAGGGCAATCACTACAACGCTGAAAATCATCTTTGTAACCGTCTGTCCGAAGATAAAGCGGTAATAAAGAGTTTTCATATCATCCGGCACACTGGACAGGATGTTGAATAACAGTACGATTGAGATACCGTTTCCAACGCCCTTTTCCGTAATCTGCTCGCCGATCCACATGAGCAGGGCACTGCCCGTTGTCATGGTGACGATGGCGATGATGATGTTCCATGCGTTATAATCTATCAGAAGTCCCTGACGTCCGAAGCCGATGGCCATGGCACTTGATTCAATCAGTGCCAGGCCCACGGTGGTATAGCGGGTGTATTCCTGAATCTTCTTTCTTCCGTCCTCGCCATCCTTCTGCAGCTCTTCCAGTTTTGGAATTGCAATGGTCAGAAGCTGGATGATGATGGAAGATGTGATGTATGGCGTAATGCTCAGGGCAAAGATGGACATGGATGAAAATGAACCACCTGTCATGGCATTAAAGAAGCCAAACACATCCGTTGTCTGTTTCGCAAACCAATTCGCAAAGAACGATGTCTCGATTCCCGGAATCGGCAGCTGGCTGCCAAAACGGATGACTACCAGCATCATGAAGGTATAGAGAATCTTAGTGCGAAGCTCTTTTACCTTGAATGCATTTCTGATCGTTTTAAACATTAGATCACCTCGCAGGTTCCACCTAAAGCTTCGATTTTAGATTTTGCACCTTCACTGAATGCATTAACCTTAACGGTCAGCTTTTTGGTTAATTCTCCATTTCCAAGGATCTTTACACCATCTCTTGGGTTCTTAACGATTCCTGCCTCGATTAAGGTCTCAACCGTAACCTCAGCATCATTATCGAACCTTTCCAGAGCGCTTACGTTAATACCAATAATGGTCTTAGAATTCATATTAGTGAAACCACGCTTTGGCAGACGTCTGTATAAAGGCATCTGTCCGCCTTCAAAGCCAGGCCTTGTTGCTCCGGAACGAGCTTTCTGACCCTTATGGCCCTTACCTGCGGTCTTACCATTACCTGAACCATGGCCACGGCCTTTTCTAAAATTATCGCTATGCTTTGAACCTGCAGCAGGCTGTAAATTTGACAACTCCATGACTGCACCTCCTTACTCTATATGATTAGACTTCTTCAACTTTTACTAAATGCCGCACTGCTGCGACCATGCCTCTGACAGCGCCATTATCTGGCATTTCAACCGTCTTGTGCATCTTGGTCAGTCCAAGAGCCTTAACCGTTGCTTTCTGCTTTGGAACAGCACCGATAGGGGACTTGACTAATGTGATTTTTAATTTCTCTGCCATGTCTTTCTCCTCCTATTAGCCTACGATTTCTTCCACAGATTTGCCGCGCAGTCTTGCGAATTCTTCCGGAGTCTTTAAGGAAGTAAGGCCTGCAAGAGTTGCCAGAACTACATTTGTCTTGTTGTTGGATCCTAAGGATTTTGTACGGATGTTCTTGATTCCTGCCATCTCCAGTACGGAACGTGCCGGACCGCCGGCGATAACACCAGTACCTTCAGGAGCTCTCTTTAACAGAACAGCTGCACTTCCGAATTTACCGATAAAATCATGTGGGATACTCTTATTCTCATCTACAGGAATCTCTACCAGATTCTTAATTGCGGCTTCTTTACCTTTGCGGATGGCCTCCGGAACCTCGCCGGCCTTTCCTAAACCTGCGCCAACGTGGCCGTTGCCATCGCCTACTACTACCAGAGCGGAAAATCTCATGGTACGTCCACCTTTAACAGTCTTGGATACTCTCTTGATTGCCACTACCTTGTCATTCAGCTCCATCTGACTGGCGTCAATAATTGTACGCTTCATGCTTGTTCTCCTCTCTATTAGAAATCCAGACCAGCCTCGCGGGCTGCGTCTGCTAATGCCTGAACTTTGCCCTGATATATAAAGCCGCCTCTATCGAAAACAACTTCCTTGATACCTTTTTCAAGGGCTCTCTTTGCAATAACTGTACCTACATATGCTGCAGCTGCCTTATCGTTGGTCTTCTCCAGTTCAGCATTTACTTCTTTCTCAACTGTGGAAGCAGCAACCAGGGTGTTACCAACCGTATCGTCGATAATTTGAGCATACATATGATTATTACTTCTAAACACTGCCAGACGCGGTCTCTCTGCTGTGCCAGCAAAACGGTTACGCATTCTGTTGTGTTTCTTTACGCGAATTTCGCTTCTTGACTGTTTGTTAACCATTTTTACACTCTCCTTAATTATTTCTTACCAGTCTTACCAACTTTACGTC
Source organism: Enterocloster sp. 210928-DFI.2.20 (assembly GCF_020554465.1). Taxonomy (NCBI): domain Bacteria; kingdom Bacillati; phylum Bacillota; class Clostridia; order Lachnospirales; family Lachnospiraceae; genus Enterocloster; species Enterocloster sp. 210928-DFI.2.20. The sequence goes on along the minus strand of NZ_JAJCHK010000022.1, from coordinate 86,850 downwards.
TGATAACCTCGTCAGCATACTTGATACCCTTGCCCTTGTATGGCTCAGGTCTTCTCTTGTCTCTGATTTCAGCAGCGTATTGGCCAACTTTTTCTTTACTGATACCTTTAACGATAATCTTGTTCTGACCTTCCATAACGGTCTCGATGCCCTCTGGATCTTCCATCTCTACCGGATGGGAGTAGCCCAGGTTCAGGGTAAGCTTCTTGCCCTGCTTAGCGGCCCTGTAACCAACGCCGTTTACTTCAAGAACCTTCTCATACCCTTCTGTAACACCATGAATCATGTTGTTAACCAGGGTTCTGGTCAGACCATGTAAAGATTTCATCTTCTTTAAATCGTTTGGTCTGCTTACTATAATCTGTCCATCTTTCTGCTCGATGGTCATTTCTACGGGGAGCTCTCTCTCTAATGTTCCCTTTGGACCTTTTACAGTCACTTTGTTTCCTTCTGCGATTGTAACAGTAACTCCTGCCGGAACCGCAACTGGCATTCTACCGATACGTGACATGCCTTTACCTCCTACTTAAATTCTCGGAAGGAACTGTGCGTTCCTTCTGTTTTCAGTTTCCTCTATCTCATCATTACCAAACAAATGCCAATACTTCGCCGCCAACACCTAACTGACGTGCTTCTTTATCTGTAATCACGCCCTGGTTGGTGGAGATGATAGCGGTACCAAGTCCGCCCAGTACCTTGGGAAGCTCTTCCTTGTTAGCGTATACACGCAGACCCGGTTTGGAGATTCTCTTGATACCGGAAATGATTTTCTCGTTCTTGTCTTTGCCGTACTTTAAGGTGATTCTGATGGTCTGGAAACCGCCGTCCTCTACCATGTCGTACTTTGCAACATAACCCTCTTTTACCAGGATGTCAGCGATAGCTATTTTCATCTTGGATGAAGGTACGTCTACTGTATCATGTTTTGCAGTGTTTGCATTACGAATTCTTGTAAGCATATCTGCAATCGGATCGCTCATTGTCATTTTAAAATGCCTCCTTCCTAATTCTCTCTATTTTACCAGCTAGCTTTCTTAACGCCAGGAATCTGACCCTTGTATGCTAACTCGCGGAAACAGATACGGCAGATACCGTACTTTCTTAAATAAGCATGTGGACGGCCACAGATTCTGCAGCGGTTGTACTCTCTGGTGGAGAATTTAGCCGGACGCTGCTGTTTAATCTTCATTGAAGTCTTAGCCATGAAAGTTTCCTCCTAACTATTTTGCAAACGGCATATTGAATAATGTCAAAAGTTCACGAGCTTCTTCGTCAGTCTTAGCGGTGGTAACGAAGATGATATCCATACCTCTTACCTTGTCAACTTTGTCGTACTCAATCTCAGGGAAGATCAGCTGCTCTTTGATACCGAGCGCATAGTTTCCTCTGCCATCAAATGCGTTAGGGTTAACACCTCTAAAGTCACGTACACGGGGCAGTGCCAGGTTTACCAGACGGTCAAGGAATTCATACATTCTCTCGCCGCGCAGTGTTACCTTGCAGCCGATTGCCATGCCTTCACGGAGCTTAAAGTTAGCAATGGACTTCTTTGCCTTGGTGGTTATAGCCTTCTGTCCGGAGATGATTTCCAAATCCCTTACAGCAGAATCCAGAACCTTGGCATTTTCCTTTGCTTCGCCTACGCCCATGTTGATAACGATCTTATCAAGCTTCGGCACCTGCATAACGTTCTTATATCCAAATTTTTTCATCAGAGCGTCTACCATCTCGTTCTGATACTGTTCTTTTAATCTAGCCAACGTTTTTTTCCTCCTCTCCTGAATTAGTCGATTACTTTGCCGGTTGTCTTAGCCACGCGAACCTTCTTGCCGTCTTTTTCTTCAAATCCGACCCTGGTTGCCTTGCCGTCTACTACCAGCATTACATTGGAGATATCAATAGGAGCTTCCTGGTTAACAATGCCGCCCTGTGGGTTGCCCGGAGCCTGCTTTGTGTGCTTGGTAACCATGTTGCAGCCCTGAACCAGAACTTTGTTCTTCTTTGTATCAACAGAGATAACCTTTCCCTGCTTATCTTTATCTTTACCTGCGATTACGACTACTAAGTCGTCCTTCTTAATCTTATTCACAGTAACACCTCCTTATAATACTTCGGGAGCTAAGGAGACAATCTTCATGAACTGTTTGTCTCTTAATTCTCTTGCTACAGGCCCAAAGATACGAGTTCCTCTTGGAGTCTTGTCATCCTTAATAATTACTGCTGCGTTCTCATCAAATCTGATGTAAGAACCGTCTTTACGGCGTGCGCCCTTAACGGTACGTACCACTACAGCCTTTACAACATCGCCCTTCTTTACAACACCGCCTGGTGTTGCATCTTTAACGGAAGCAACGATGATATCACCGATATTTGCATATCTTCTGGTTGAACCACCTAATACACGGATGCAGAGAAGTTCTTTTGCACCGGTATTGTCGGCAACTTTAAGTCTTGTTTCCTGCTGAACCATACCTGTTACTCCTTCCTCATCTCATTATCTAGCTTTCTCGATAATCTCAACAAGTCTCCATCTCTTATCCTTGGACAGTGGTCTTGTTTCCATTACTTTTACTGTATCACCGATGGTGCACTCATTCTTTTCATCATGAGCTTTTAACTTCACGGTTTTCTTAACGATCTTACCGATTACAGGATGTTTTACATGGTCCTCGATAGCAACTACGATTGTCTTATCCATCTTGTTGCTGACCACTTTACCGGTACGGGTCTTTCTCAAATTTCTTTCCACGGTAAATGTCTCCTTTCGCATTATGCGTTAGCCTTCTCAGTGATAACAGTCTGGATCCTGGCAATGTTCTTGCGAACTTCCTTAATCCTGGATGTGTTATCCAGCTGATTGGTTGCATTCTGGAATCTTAAATTGAACAGTTCCTTCTTCGCAGCTACTAACTCTTCATTCAGCTCATTTGCTGACTTATTCTTTAACTCATCTACAAATTTATTAGTTTTCACTGTTATCACCGCCTTCTAAATCTGCTTTAGAAACAATCTTACACTTGCATGGCAGCTTGTGCATAGCAAGACGCAGAGCTTCTCTAGCTGTTTCCTCTGGTACACCAGCGATTTCGAATAATACACGGCCTGGCTTTACAACTGCTACCCAGTACTCCAGAGCGCCTTTACCGGAACCCATACGGGTTTCTGCTGGCTTTGCTGTTACAGGTTTATCCGGGAAAATCTTAATCCAGACTTTACCGCCACGCTTGATGTAACGGGTCATGGCCACACGGGCAGCCTCAATCTGGTTTGATTTGATCCAACATGGTTCAGTGGAGACTAAACCGTACTCGCCGTTAGAAATCGTGTTGCCTCTTAATGCCTTGCCGGCCATGGAACCACGGAACTGCTTACGACGCTTAACTCTCTTAGGCATTAACATTATTTATCGCTCCCTTCCTTGTTTCCTTTAGTAGGAAGAACTTCGCCCTTGTAGATCCATACCTTTACGCCAATCTTGCCGTAGGTTGTATCTGCTTCTGCGAAACCATAGTCAATATCTGCTCTTAATGTCTGAAGCGGGATGGTACCTTCGCTGTAGAATTCAGTACGTGCCATATCAGCTCCACCCAGGCGGCCTGCAACAGCAGTCTTGATGCCCTTAACGCCAGCCTTCATGGTTCTTCCCATGGTGGACTTCATTGCACGGCGGAAGGAAACACGGTTTTCCAGCTGCTGAGCGATGGACTCTGCAACCAGCTGTGCATCCCTGTCCGGACGCTTGATTTCCTTGATGTCGATGAACAGCTTCTTATCAGTCAGCTTCTGAACTTCCTTCTTCAGCTTCTCAATTTCAGAACCACCCTTACCGATAACCACGCCTGGCTTAGCGGTATAAATGATAATCTTAACCCTGTCAGATGCACGCTCAATTTCAATCTTGGAAATGCCGGCACTGAACAGTCTCTTCTTGAGGAACTTTCTCATATTGTAATCTTCAACCAGGCAGTCAGCAAAATCAGCTTCTGCATACCACTTGGAATCCCAGTCTTTAATAACACCGACTCTTAAGCCGTGTGGATTAACTTTCTGTCCCATATTTGCCTCCTATCTCTCATTCAGAACAACAGTGATGTGGCTCATTCTCTTCTCGATCCTGTAAGCACGTCCCTGAGCTCTCGGTCTGACTCTCTTCATGGTCGGGCCCTGGTTAGCGTAGCACTCTTCAACATAAAGTTTTGCCGGGTCCATTCCGTTATTGTTCTCAGCATTTGCTGCTGCTGATTCCAGTAACTTTTTGATTAAGCTGGAAGCGTATCTGGGATTGTAAGTTACAATACCAAGTGCGGTCTGTAAATCTTTGCCTCTGATGGCATCTAATACAAAGCAAGCCTTCTGGACAGACACTCTTGCGTAAGACAGTGTTGCGCTTGGTCTTGTGTCCTTCTGGGCATTTCTTTCTCTCTTGACTTGGGATCTATGTCCTTTTGCCATTGGTAAAACCTCCTTTCAATTTACCGTGAATTACTTTCTCACGCCGGACTTCTTCTCGTCTTTACCGTGACCTCTATAGGTTCTGGTTGCTACGAATTCGCCCAGCTTATGTCCTACCATATCTTCGGTTACATATACCGGAACGTGTTTCCTGCCGTCATGAACTGCAATTGTGTGACCAACCATCTGTGGGAAGATTGTAGAACGGCGGGACCAGGTTTTGATTACCTGCTTCTGTCCTGCTGCATTCATAGCGTCTACTTTCTTTAACAGATGCGCGTCTGCAAATGGTCCTTTTTTCAGTGAACGAGCCATGTGTTCTTAACCTCCTTTAACTATTTGATGGTTCTGCCATCACGTCTTCTTACGATCAACTTGTTAGACTGCTTGTTTTTCTTTCTGGTCTTCAGACCCAGAGCAGGCTTGCCCCATGGTGTGCACGGACCTGGACGGCCGATACCACACTTGCCTTCACCACCACCGTGTGGATGGTCGTTGGGGTTCATTACGGAACCGCGGACTGTAGGTCTGATACCCATGTTGCGCTTCCTACCAGCTTTACCAATGTTGATCAGGGAGTGTTCGCCATTGCCCACAACACCGATTGTTGCGCGGCAGATGATTGGAACCATTCTCATTTCGCCTGAAGGTAAACGTAAGGTTGCATACTTGCCTTCCTTAGCCATCAGCTGTGCTGAATTACCGGCTGAACGGACTAACTGGCCGCCCTTGCCAGGATATAACTCAATGTTGTGTACCTGAGTACCAACCGGGATGTGATACAGTGGCATGCAGTTGCCAAGCTTTGCCTCTGCTGTATCGCCGCTCATAACCTTCATTCCGTCGGTTAAGCCCTGTGGTGCCAGGATATATGCCTTCTCGCCGTCTGCATAGCAGATAAGAGCGATGTTGGCAGTTCTGTTTGGATCGTACTCAATTCCGATAACGGTTGCCGGAATACCATCCTTGCTGTTTCTCTTGAAGTCGATGATTCTGTATTTTCTTCTGCTGCCGCCGCCTCTGTGACGAACAGTGATTTTACCCTGATTGTTACGACCAGCGTTCTTGTTCAGGGATACTACCAGAGATTTCTCCGGAGTGTCCTTTGTGATTTCCTTGAAATCAGAACCGGTCATATGTCTTCTGGAAGGTGTATAAGCATTATACTTCTTAATTCCCATGACATTTTACTCCTTTTCTTTTTCTTTTCACGGCGTATGACTTTGGTAGGGATATCTGGGATATCCCGGATGCCGTATAAGTTCTCCGTCCGGGTGTGTCCGGCGGGTGTGAGATTTTCTTACAGTCCCTGGAAAATCTCTATCTCTTTGCTGTCTTCTGTCAGCTTTACGATTGCTTTCTTGGAAGCAGCTGTCTTGCCGAAGGTCATGCCCCTTCTCTTGGTCTTGCCTTCACAGTTCATGGTGTTCACGCTGGCAACCTTGGTGCCTGGGAACATCTTCTCAACAGCCTCTTTAATCATAGACTTGTTAGCGTCTACATGTACCATGAAAGTATACTTTCTATCGCCCATGGCATTCATGCTCTTCTCAGTGATGACTGGTTTTAAAATGACGTCATAGTACTTGATATCTGCCATTATGCGTACACCTCCTCGATGGATGCAACAGCAGCCTTGGTAGCCACTACTGTGTTGTACTTCAGAATGTCGTATACGTTGATGGAGCCGACCTGAGAGGTCTTAACGCCTGCAATGTTCCTTGCAGATAATACTGTATTCTGATCATTGTCAGCCAGAACCACCAGTGCCTTGGATACCTTCAGGTTATCCATAACATTCTGGAACTTCTTGGTCTTAATCTCGTCAAACTTAAGCTCATCTACTACGATAAACTTGTTATCCTGAACACGGCTGGTCAGAGCAGACCTGAGAGCAGCTCTCTTTTCCTTCTTGTTCAGTCTGATGGTGTAATCTCTTGGTGTTGGAGCGAATACCACGCCGCCGCCCTTCCACTGAGGAGACCTGGTTGAACCCTGTCTTGCATGACCGGTTCCTTTCTGTCTCCACGGCTTTCTGCCGCCGCCGGAAACCTCAGAACGTGTCTTTGCTTTCTGTGTTCCCTGACGTTTATTTGCAAGCTGTGCAACAACTGCAAGATGTACCAGATGCTCGTTAACTTCTACACCGAACACGGCATCGTTCAGTTCTAATGCGCCAACTTCTTTACCTTCCATATTGTAAACAGATACGTTTGCCATTTGTGTGTTCCTCCTTTCCTATAAAAGCTTACCTTTCAACCTTAACGGTTTCTTTAATTGTTACCAGGCTCTTCTTTGGTCCTGGTACTGCGCCCTTAACCAGAATCAGGTTATTGTCAACGTCAACCTTGACAACCTCCAGATTCTGAACGGTAATCTGCTTGCTGCCCATGTGGCCTGGCATTCCCTTGCCCTTGAATACGCGGCCTGGGGTTGTAGCGGAACCGTTGGAACCCTGATGACGATGGAACTTGGAACCATGTGCCATAGGTCCTCTGTGCTGTCCGTATCTCTTGATGGCGCCCTGGAAGCCTTTACCCTTGGAAATAGCGGTTGCATCAATCTTATCGCCTGCTGCGAAGATGTCTGCCTTAATCTCATCTTTTACGGAATACTCTTCCGCATTCTCAAACTTGAATTCCCTTACATATCTCTTGTAAGAAACACCGGCCTTGTCAAAATGGCCTTTCTGCGGCTTGCTGACCAGTTTGTCCCTCTTGTCAACAAAACCAACCTGTACTGCTTTGTAACCATCGTTCTCAGCTGTCTTAACCTGTGTTACCACACAAGGTCCTGCCTGAAGTACGGTTACCGGAACTAAAGCACCATTCTCATTGAAGATCTGGGTCATTCCGACTTTTGTTGCTAAAATCGCTTTCTTCATTGTCTTACCTCCTGTTTCATGATCTACAGCGGAATGCTTTCGCATTCATCCTAGAACAGCCTAATATACGTGGAACACTATGAACCGCCTGGCGGTATGTTGATTCCTCAACAGGAAATGCAGTGTTGCTTCTATATTTAAACCCTTCAGGATATAAACATTTTTATCGCATCCCCATCCTATTCAAACGGGAACCGCGAACCCAGCTGCGCTGCGCTTGCGCAGCATGAAAACGAATCTGTCTTCGATTATTTCGTTTTCATCTTGATGTCGATGTACACACCAGCTGGCATTTCCAGTCTGGACAGCGCATCAACTGTTTTCTGGCTTGGAGCTGTGATGTCGATGAGTCTCTTGTGAGTTCTCTGCTCGAACTGCTCTCTGGAATCTTTGTACTTATGAACCGCACGCAGAATAGTTACTACCTCTTTCTTGGTTGGTAACGGCACCGGTCCGCTCACCTGTGATCCTGTCTTCTTTACAGTCTCGATGATTTTTCCGGCGGACTGATCTACCAACTGATGATCATAAGCCTTTAAAGTGATTCTCATTACTTGACTTGCCATAAAAAAAGTCGCCTCCTTTTCGCACTTTCAAACCAAGTACGACAAGCGGTGACTGTACACGTTTCCGTGTGTGTCCTAACAGAACTCCACACTGATTCTGCGTTCTAACATTGCAGTTTCTTTAATTGGTACAGTGACTTGTCGCCAGTTTCCTAACTTGACATTCGCTCCACGGAAAACCTGCCTCACTTTGTGGGCAGCAACCTCTCGCTTCAACGCTATCATGCCACAGCCTTTGTATGATAGCACACATTCCAAATAAATGCAAGTATTTTTTTCAATTTTCTTCGTCAGTGCTTTGTCAGCCTTTGCCCGGAGTTTTATTGGTTTTAATTGATTCTTTTCAACGCTTTTCCCGGAGCATTTTTACTCAGACTGACAGGGGGCTCCACAAGTAAAAAAGGAAAGACCTCCCATTTATTATAGAAGTCTTTCCTTATATGAATCATTTTAGTCACATACCGGTCATAGCGCCAGTCTGTTTACTCTGTGCAGTATGGCTCCGTGGGCTCCTGTGCGTAAGAATCAACATCACTGTCATCATCCGCTTTTGTCAGCTCGCCTGAGCTGTTGGTTGTAAACTTAACGCCGTCGCTGTTCTTTACATTGCTTCCCTTCATAACTTTACCGGAAGCATTGACCACATAATTCCTGCCCTCCACCCGGTAGCATACATACTTCTGGCCGTCCGTTGCCTTCTGGAGTTTTCCCTTATAGTATAAGTAGTTATCCTTAACCCCATTGACGCCCCGTCCATTGTCCAGGAAGTAAAAATCGCTCTTATTGCCGTCGTCCTCGGTCACCTTCATCTTTCCTTTTTGGACACAGCTCTTATTCTTATCTCCAAAGTAGAACGCGGTCCAGTCATCCTCGCCGGAACCGGTATAGACTTTCTTAAGTCCATAAACCGGATTGCCCAGATGGTTGAACAGATAGGATTTGCCGTTCAGCTTCACGATATCACTGGTGGTAAGACGTTCGGAATCAGCCGCTCTCGGCTTGCCGCTGTTATTGAAGTAGAACCACTCCACGGCTTCCTCATAACCGTTCAGATCCTCAGGAGGTTCAATGGAATACCAGCCAATCTTGGCCTTGCCGTCAGAACCAAAGTACATGTAATCCTGGATGGAGTCATTGGTTGTGGACTTTACGTTCTTCCAGCCTGTCTGCATGGCGCCGTTCTCGTCAAAGCAGTAATAGGTTCCGTCTATCTTACGGGCCGTGTAATCGCCGTCTGAGCTGTCAGGCGCATATTTCTTGCCATTTGAGGAGAAATAGTACCAGTAGCGGCCGTCATCATCTGTGACACTGTCAATTCCCGGCGTCACCTTGTCTGCGTTGTCGTCATCGTCATCCGGCGGATACAGCTTCTGCCAGCCCGTCCGCATAACGCCGTCAGAACCGGTATAATACATATCGTCCAGAATCCAGCCAATCTCCATACGGCCGTCACCGTTAAAGTGATACCACTTATTGTCAATCTTTTTCCAGGCATCTGTGATTACCTTGCCGCTGCTGCTGAAATAATACCACTCGTATTCGCCCTGGTCGCCGGTAAGCTTCAGCCACTTGTCAGTGAGCATGATGCCGTTGCTGTCCATATAATAATCAGACTCAACCCACGCATTGGTGGCCATAACTCCCTCGCCGTTGAGATAACGCCACTGGTTGTCCGCCCCTTTTTTCCATGTATTATATATTTTATTCCCGTTGGAGTCATAGTAGACCCAGGTGCTCCCCGATTGAGCCCAACCCTCTGCTGCCAGGGCAGATATCGTAGCCGTACCAAAGCACAGCACTGCCGCCAGGGCCCACACCGCCACCATCTTTTTCTTCATATGCTCAACTCCTCTTCCCATCTGCATTCACCCATATCAGCCCTGTTTCTGCCGGGGCTGATAATCCTATGGTATATTGTATCAAGGCTCCCTCAATTATTCAACCTAATTTATCTTTCAATTCTATTACAATTTAGCCAAACCGTTTCTATTTTTCCGAAAATGTACCGAATACTTGACGGAGCCGCAGCACTTAGACTATACTCATTATTATCATTATTATATATGGAAGAAACGAGGTTAAATAAATATATGTGGCTTGCAGACGAGTGGAAGGATTATGAAGTGATAGACTGTTCAAAGGGAGAAAAACTGGAGCGCTGGGGTGATTACCTGCTGGTGCGCCCGGACCCTCAGGTTATCTGGGACACCCCCAGAAACCACAAGGGCTGGAAAAAGATGAACGGCCATTATCACCGCAGCAGCAAGGGCGGAGGCGAGTGGGAATTCTTCCATCTTCCTGAGCAGTGGTCCATTGGATATAAGGGACTTACCTTCAATCTAAAGCCCTTTAGTTTTAAACACACCGGTCTGTTTCCCGAACAGGCTGCCAATTGGGACTGGTTTGGCGCCAGGATTCGCGAAGCCGGACGCCCGGTCAAGGTCCTGAACCTGTTTGCGTATACCGGCGGAGCTACCCTGGCCGCAGCCAAGGCAGGCGCCAGTGTCACCCATGTGGACGCCTCCAAGGGCATGGTGGCCTGGGCCAAGGAAAATGCCCAGTCCTCAGGACTGGCCGATGCCCCCATACGCTGGATCGTGGACGACTGCGTGAAATTCGTGGAGCGGGAAATCCGCAGGGGCAACCGCTACGATGCGGTCATCATGGACCCTCCCTCCTATGGGAGGGGACCAAAAGGGGAAATCTGGAAGATAGAGGACGCCATTCATCCTCTGGTCAAGCTGTGCGTCCAGCTCCTGTCAGACAAGCCCCTGTTCTTTCTGATTAACTCCTACACCACCGGACTGGCGCCCGCAGTCCTTTCCTACATGATAGGCGTGGAAATCGTCCCCCGTTTCGGCGGAACAGTAAGCGCCGAGGAGGTGGGCCTCCCTGTCACCCAGACAGGCCTGGTGCTGCCCTGCGGGGCATCCGGGCGCTGGGAAGCATAATGCAAAAAAGTCCCGCATCAGGATTCGCTGATGCGGGGCTTTTTCTTGCCTGGTGCTAATCTCTGTTCTTATCACCTGCTTCTTAATCACTTGGTCCTTTCATTTTACATAATCCCGTACTTATCGAAAGAGGCTTTTGCAGCCATACCGTTCTTAATGGCCTCAGCCACCATCTTCTCTCCGGTAGCCTTTTCAACAGCCCTGACAATCACTTCCTCCTCAATCTCCTTAGGGATAACAAGGACACCGTCCAAGTCCCCAAATACAATGTCTCCGGGATTGATTTTCACTCCCTCCATGTCAATGGGAACCCTGTAGTCAATCACCTTTCCTCTGGGGCCCTGGTCCTGGGCATATCTCCCATAAGAAAAGCATGGGAAATCCAGGTCCAGGATTCCGTTGGTGTCGCGGTGAAATCCATTTACAACAGCGCCGGCCGCACCCAGTATCTTCATTCTCGTACACATCAGCTCCCCTACCAGGGCATATGTGGGTGACGATCCGGTACATATATATACTTCGTTTTTCTTAAGGTCATCCAGCGCCTCCAGCATAAGGCCAAAGCTCTGCCTCATGATTGGATTCTGCCCCTCAGATACTGTCTCCAGAGCATCTGCCTCAAGCACAGTCATGGCCCTTCCGGCCACCACCATATTTTCCCGCATGGGCTGAATCCTCCATGGCAGGAACTGATGGAGATAGTTCATTTTATCCAATATATCACCTATAACAGATGAATACAGTGTTTCCCTCATGAGAGCAAAAAGCTCGTCATCATTTTTCCATACAACCATGATTTAATAAATTCCTCTCATTCATATGTAATCGTTCTCTGTCAATACGTCAGGCCCTATAGCTTTCCAACTCCCTCATGGCCTCCTGAATCAAGTCAGCCGTAACCGGATACGGTGTATGGCTGAGTTCCTGATTTTCCACAGCCGCCGCCAGCACATCCTCCAGATCATCTTCCAGGGTAAGTCCCAAATCCTTCAGACATGACGGCAGTCCAAGGGAACGGTTGAACCGATAAGTCTTTTCCAACTTATCCCAGTCCCGATCTACCATCAGATTAACCAGTGTACCATAAGCAACCACATCTCCATGAAGATAATTTTCCTCGATCTGTCTGCGTCTCGTAAGTCCATAGAACAATGCGTGGGCAATCCCGCCCACATAATCCGAATGTACGGATACAGACACGATTCCCGGAGTGATAATTATGTTAAGCAATATTTTTTCCAGTTCTTCACTGACAATCCCCGCCTTAGCGTCTTCCACTGCCTTCTTACCAAATTCCAGCATTGGATAGAAGCACAGCCTTCCCGCTAAAATACCAAATTCGCTTCCAAAGCTCAGCTTCTCTCCTGCCTTGGCCGACCACTCCGACTCAACATGTTTTGCCATGGCATCTCCTATGCCGGCCCTGAGATAACGAATAGGGGCATCCAGGATAATCCCGGGATGGATAAAGCAATGGACCGGAACCGAATTTAACCGTTTCACCTTCTCAAACGTTCCGTCTTCACCATACATGATACTCAGCTTTGTAACCGGAGCACAGTTGGATGCAATGGTGGGAATCGTAAACACAGGCTTTCTCAGAAGATCTGCTGCCAGTTTTACGGTATCCACGCATTTTCCGCCTCCCACCGCCAGCAGCACATCCGACTGCCTGACCCTCTGATCTGCAACCAGACGTTCCACATTACTCCAGGTGGCTTCATGGCCATAGAGAATTTCACCCGTCGTCGTCATGCCGGCTTTTTCCACAGCCTGTGTAACATACCGGCCGGCGGCATTCCAGGCTTTTTCCCCATGAACCGCCGCAATCTTATTTCCATATCTCCCAATCACATCCCGGAACGCATCAAATGCATTGAGCCCGATGGTGAAATGCGGAAGATAAACAGACTCCTGTCCTTTCATTCCATTTCCTCTCTGCCCATACGGCAGGGACAGGATTACAGACTCTGCCCCATGGCCGCGGAAATCTTTTCACAGATTTCCTTTAACGCCTCATGGCATCTCTGCTCCAGCCCGGCGTCAAAATATTGAATAATTCCGCTCAAACTGAGAGCCGCCTCAATCTTGCCTCCATAACCGAATATGGGATATGTAATACATTTCAAATAAGGTTCACTTTCCCCTTCATTGGTGGCATAACCGTTTTTCCTGACAGCATCCAGGATGCTTCTGTACTCGTCCTTATCCGTGATGGTCCTCTCTGAATATGATTCAAAGGAACAATGACTGATAATTTTCTCCCTGACCTCTGTCGCAGAATAGGCAGTTAGCACTTTTCCTGCCCCCGTATTATGCGCCTCCACTTCACCGCCTATCTTAGAGTTCAAATCAAAGACAACAGCGTTTGCATTGGGCACCACACGGTCAATCAGCACGATTTTTTCGCCTTCAAGCACAGACAGATGGGCAATCAGATTCAGTTCTGTTGTAACCTTCTCCAGATAAGGCCTGGCAGTTTCCACAACGCTTATAAACTGAAATGCATTGCTGCTCAGCACGTAAATGGACATGCCAAGGCTGTAGCGCTTGGAAATCTCGTCGTACCTTACAAACCCTTCTTCCTCCAGGGTCGTCAGCACCCTGACCATGGTTCCCTTGCGCATATCTGCCCTCTCGCTGATTTCAGTCAGCGTCATGCTTTTATGGGCACTGTCAAAGAGTTTTAAAACCTTTAGCGCCTTTTTTACCGATGAGATTGTATATTGACTTTCCCGTTCCATTCACCCAACTCCAAACCTTTTTTATTTATTATAGTTTATGTGCTCGCCTGCGGTCAACCGGTTAATCCTGCCCCTACTTTGAGAACAATCCCGGAAGGAAGGTCGAAAAGCCCGGGAAGAACACAAACAGTATCTGCACAAACAGCATCACAAACAGGAAGGGAAGGATTGCCTTGGTCATCTTTGATATCTTTGCTCCGCTGATTCCCTGCGCGACAAACAGGTTGATTCCCACCGGAGGCGTCATCATGCCCAGCATGGTCCCCACTGTAAGCAGAATACCAAAATGCAGCGGGCTGACACCCAGTCCTTTTAAGGTAGGCAGGAACAACGGTGTATAAATCAGCACCTGAGAAGCTGTCTCAAGGAAGGTTCCTGTCACAAAACATAGCAGCACAAAGAGAATCAGAATCACATGGACATTGCCCGTGATGCCCAGAATCACGCTTCCAATGAGCTGCGGAATCTGGTTTAATGTGAGATAGCGTGAAAATGCCATTGCAAATGCCAGTATGAATACAGTGGTTCCTGCTGTAACTGCACCTTTATAGAGAATACCGGGCAGGTCCGACACTTTAAGCTCCTTTGTGATGAACAGTCCTACAAACATGGAATACACCACTACCACCACGGCTGCTTCCGTGGGAGTAAAGATACCGCTGTATATGCCGCCCAGGATAATGACCGGGGCAAGGAGAGGCCAGATTGCCTCCTTAAAACTGGCAGCCACCTTCTTCCACTCAAATTCTCCCTCATCAGACTTGTATCCATTCTTTTTGGAAATCACATAGGTAGTGAGAGCCAGGGCTGCTGTCATGAGGAAACCAGGTATGAATCCTGCCATGAACATCTCTCCAATGGACACCTCACCGGCAATACAGTAGAGCACCATGGGAATAGATGGCGGAATCAGGACTCCCAAAGAACCTGCACTGGCTGTCAATGCTGCGGAAAAATCCCTGTCATACCCCTTCTCCACCATGGGAGGAATCATCATCGCACCTACGGCTGCAACCGTACCCGGAGATGAGCCTGAGATGGCCGCGAAAAAAGCACAGGCCAGCACGGTTATGATTCCCAGCCCTCCATGAATGTTTCCCACAAGGCTGGCTGCAAAATTCACCAGCCTTTTGGACAGCCCGCCGGTCTCCATAAGATAGCCGGCCAGAATGAACATAGGGATAGCCAGGTATGTATAAGAGTCCAATCCCGTAAATGCCATCTGTGATACAAACGCCAGGGGCATACCCTTGGCCAGGACCGCCGCCACAGTCGACAGTCCTATACTGAACGATACCGGTATCCCAAGGAATACAAATACCAGAAATACTGCCATCATCATCAGAAATATGCTCATGATTTGGTTTCAACCTCCTTTTTCCGGACTATCATCTTAAACACTGCCTGCAGGAATCTGAAGGCAATCAGGCAGAACATGACAGCAACCAGTGCATACAGGCCTGCCATAGGAATTCTGAGAGAGGCGGACAGCTGTTTGGAAAGGCTGGCATTATAAATGATCTGTCTGGAGTTGTAGGCGATGACCAGGCTGACGGCAGCGCACAGCAGCTTTACTGCAATGTCTAACGCAAACCTGCCGCGCTCTGAAAGTACATTATCAATCAGCTCCACCCTGACATGGGCGTTGTCCAGCACAGCTGCGCTGGCACCGCAGTATATCAGGATAATGAATACATACCTGGACAGCTCCTCTGTCCATGCCAGCGGAAGATTGAACACAAAGCGGAACAGCACCTGGAGAAAACACACCACTATCAGAATCGTAAACAGAAAAACAATCAGATAATATTCAAAGTTTTTCTTTTTTTTCATTGATACGTAACCCCTTTCTGTGAGTCATCTACTGCACCGCTGCAATGATATCCAGCATTTCTTTATATCTGTCCGGATTTATCTCATTGCCGTATTTTTCGCTGACACCCTTCACAGCTTCCCTGAATTCATCCTTTGCCTCAGGGGTAAGCTCCACCACCTCAACTCCGGCTTCCTTCATCTTCTCAAGGGCCAATGCATCCTCAGACTCACAGCTCTCTTTCATATACTCAGTGGCTATCTTTATACCATCGTTCAGAATCTGCTGGTAGGATGGATCCAGTTTATCATACCAATCCTTGGAAACGACAAATGTGACAAAGGTAAATACATGACCATCCAGGGTAAGATACTTCTGAACCTCATGAAGCTTGTTAGCGTAAATATTCATTAGCGGATTTTCCTGGCCGTCAACAACGCCCTGCTGCAATGCAGAGAACAGCTCGCTGAATGCCATAGGAGTGGGATTGGCCCCCAATGCCTCAAACACCTCCAGATGAATCGGCGTGGTCATGGTCCTTATTTTTAATCCTTTCATGTCCTCCACACTGTTGATTGGATGCTTGCTGTTGGTTGTATGACGGAAGCCAAAGTTTCCAAATCCCAGACCCACATAGCCGATGTCCTCAAGCTCCTTTAGCAGTGATTGTCCGAATTCGCCTTCCACAACAGCCTCCACCTGCTTTTCGTTGTCAAAGAGATATGGCAGTGACAGCAGTCCGAAGTCCTTTGAGAAGTTTCCGATGATATCCGTACCGCAGGGAAGCATGTCCGCCACTCCCAGCTTCAGTCCCTCAAAAACCTCCTGGTCATTTCCAATCTGGGCTCCTGTGAATATCTCTACCGTGAAGTTTCCCCCTGTCTGCTCTTCTATGTATTCCTTCATCTTATTTACAGCAACCGCCTCAAAATGGTTATCAGCCACACCCACGCTGACCTTCATGGTAACTTTCTGGCCTGACTGTGTCCCGGTGTCTGCCGGCGCACTCTGGGATGCCTCTCCCTTCGGTGCCTGTGACGCTGTCTGTCCCCCTGTGCCGCCACATGCTGTCAATAACATACTCCCGGCTAATAATGCTGCTAACATTCTCTTCTTCATTTTTAAATACTCCTTCTCTTAGTATTCTTTATTCTACAACTGCTCCCTTGGATGCAGATGCGCTGATTCTTCTGTATGTCCTCAGATATCCCCGCTTTACTTCTTTTTCCACAGGAACAAAACGTTTCCTGCGTTCCTCAAGTATCTCCTCCGGCACCTTAAGTTCTATGCTCCTGGCATCAACATCAATTTCAATCACATCCCCATCCTGTATCAGAGCAAAGTCCCCCTGTTCATATGCCTCGGGTGAGATATGGCCCACGAAAAGTCCGCGGTTGGACCCTGAAAATCTTCCGTCCGTAATCAGGGCGCATGTATCAGACAGCCCCATTCCCTCCAGATATTTCATGGTTTTGTACATCTCGGGCATACCCGGTCCGCCTTTTGGCCCCTCGTACATCAGGACCATGCAGGTGCCTGGTTTCACCCTGCCCTCCAGTACGGCCTGATAGGATTCCTCCTCGGTGGTAAAGACCTGGGCACGGCCTGAATATCTGAACATGTGCTTTGGCACGGCCGCGGGCTTGATTACACATCCCAGCGGCGCTATGTTTCCCTTTAATATGGCGACACCGCCTGTAGGTGCAAAGGGCTCCTCTGCCGTTTTAATCATGTTTCTGTTATTGGTATAAGAAAACCGTGACAGTGCCTCCCCCATTGTAAGGCCGGATACCGTCAGGGTATCCTTGTGCAGGTATTCCTCTATCTCCTTCAATACGGCCGGAACTCCGCCTCCCTCGTAAAAGTCAACCATGTCAAATTCCGAAGCCGGATAAATGGAGGCCACCTGCGGAATTCTTCTGCTGAATTCATCAAATACACTGAGCGGCAGTTCCCCCAGTCCGGCTTCATGATAAATTGCCTGGAGATGGAGAATACCGTTGGTGGATCCGCCCATTGTTAAAAGGTGCATAACCGCATTTTCAAATGCTTCCTCTGTAAGGATGTCCCTTGTGGTGACTCCCTTTTGAACCAGTTCTACAATTTTCTCTCCGGTCTCAACCCCCTTTGCCATGCGGGCTGCCAGGACAGCCGGAATGGTGCTGCTTCCCATCAGGGACATTCCCAGGCTCTCCGATAGGGCGCTCATGGTATTAGCAGTTCCCAGCATGGCACAGGAGCCAGGACACGGTTCCGCAATATCTTCAATATGCCGGAACTCCTCTTCATCAATCCTTCCCTGTTGTTTCCACCCAATAGCCTCTGTCACAATGTTTCCGTCGTAATGCCTGCCACAGTAGGAAGCCGGATACATGGGGCCTCCATTCAGGAAAATGGCCGGCATCTCCAGCCTGGCCGCAGCCATCAGCATGCCCGGTACAATCTTGTCGCAGGAGCCCAGCAGCACCAGTCCGTCAAACCGGTGGGCCCTTACCATACACTCAATGGATGACGCAATCAAATCCCTGGTGGGCAGAATGTAGCGCATCCCCTCATGGCCTTCCGCAATACCGTCGCAGGGAGCCACCGTGGAGAACTCCATGGGCGTTCCTCCTGCCTTGATAATCCCCTCCTTTACGCTCTCGCACAGCTGTTTCAATACAAAATGCCCCGGCGTCGCATTGGTGTAGCTGTTAGCAATGGCAATAATTGGTTTGCCCAGCTGTTCCCCGGTGAATCCCATAGACTTGTACAGAGCCCGCTTTAGAGCACCCTGTTCCCCTTTTAAGATATCGTTCTCTCTCATTACCCTTCCCTTCTTTTGTTTTGTAATAGAAAACTTTGTTTTGTAATATGAGTTAAAATAATAAGTTTTGCATTGCAAAACTTTGTTTTGTTTTTATACTTATATAATACTCCTACTCTTGTTCTTTGTCAAGAATCATAATGGGGTTTTCAATGATTTATCATTGTCCTCCCCGTTCCATGGATACATACACAAAAAACTGCCGGCGCAGTTCCTTTTAAGATACTGCGCCGGCAGGACTGTTTTGCTCCTTTGTCTGCCGGGGCTTGGGCCCCATTTATAATGCTACTCCAGCAGCCGTCCCACATCCAGCTTCCCCCACCCCTGCTGGTTATGGGGAAGGCCCAGGTCCAGGGCCCGTTCCCTGATACGAAGCTTCACATCCTTGTTGCTCATATCCGGGTACTTTTCCAGCAGCAGGGCTATTGCGCCTGACACAAGAGGCGTGGACATGCTGGTGCCTGACTTTGAAAAATATTTGCCGGGCTCATTGCAGCAGCTGATGATGCCTGAGCCCGGCGCTACCAAATCCGGCTTGCAGACACAAGCCAGTGTGGGGCCTCTTCCGGAATAATCCACCATGCGGCTTCCCATGACGTCCACTTCCTTGTGATCGTCGGAGCAGCCCACGGTTATAACCTTGCGGCTGATGCCGGGAGTTGTGATGGTCATTCGGCCCGGTCCATGATTTCCGGCTGCCACCACTACCACCAGGCCGTCATCCCAGGCCGCATTCACCCCCCGCACCAGAATTGAGTTCTCTGTCATGTCCCTGCGGGACAAGGAGCCTACGGAGATATTCACAATGCGGATATTATATCTGTCCCTGTTCTCCCGGATCCATTTAAGTCCGGTCAGTACGTCTGTGGCATAGCCGTTTCCCTTCTGGTCCAGCACCTTCACCGATATGAGACTGCATCCCGGCGCCACCCCTCTGTATTTCCCGTCGGAGGAGATACCGCTGCCTCCAATCATTGCAGCTATATGGGTGCCATGGCCATTGTCATCATAGGGCGATGTGCGGTGGTTTACAAAATCAGCAAAGGCTGTCACTCTATCCTTAAAATCCTCATGGAGGTAAATTCCGGTGTCAAGTACTGCCACACCCACTCCTCTACCCGTAATACCCATGGAATACACTTCTTCACAATTAATGTCTTCTCTCGCCTGATTCACATCACGATTTTCTCCTTTTTTATTAGGATATTCTATAATGAAGGAATCTGTGCCAGGGCACCGTGTGACGCGGTCAGGCAGGCAGGACTGTCAGGCAGATAAAACCGCCTGACAGGAGCAAAAATATTTTCTTTAAAAGGAAGGCGGAACCTGCTTCTGCCGGTCCACGTCAATCACACCGTAGGTATTGATTCTCAGCTTCGGAATGACCGGAAGGCTTACAAATGCCAGGGTCATGAATGCATCTATATCGCTGCTGATTCCCAGCTGCCTTGTCAAAACCTTCAGAGCCTGCAGCTGCTCCTCCACCTCCTCCACGGATAACCGGCTCATAACTCCGCCAATGGGAAGCGCAAGCTCGCCTAGCACCTGTCCTTCTGCCGCCACAGCCAGGCCGCCCCTGTTCTTTCTCACTGCGTTGGCGGCCAATACCATATCCCTGTCATTGGTCCCCACCACAATCAGGTTGTGGGAATCATGGGCTACGCTTGTAGCCACGGCTCCCTTCTTAAGACCGTATCCGCCCACAAAGCCCAGTCCCTTGTGTCCGGTGTGAAGATGGCGTTCAAACACAGCTGCCTTCACAATATCCTGTTCCAGGCTGACGCCGGGTGCCAGCCCCGGAGTATTCTGCCAGGGCACCAGACGCTCCTCTGTGAGAAGTTCATGGGGTTTAAACTGAATAACCCGCTCCATGGCCCCCTTTTGCTCCAGCACCAGGTCCTCCAGGGTAACCTCATCCATATGGAAGGAGTTAAACACCCTTGGAAATGCAGTTTCCAGGCCACCGGCTGTTTTTTCCGCAGATTCGGTATCCTCCCTGCTTCCGGACCGCGGCTCCTCTCCTGCTGCATAATTTCGTTTCTTTTCCTTCCCGGCCCCCAGGCATACTCCCTCCTTTGCCGTCAGGACTCCGTCCTTGTATACAGCCGCCACCCGGATATCCTTCAAGTCCTCAAGCACTGCCAGGTCCGCCCTCAGCCCAGGCATGACAGCGCCCCTGTCCTTCAGTCCAAAATACCGGGCTGCATTAAAGGTTCCCATCTTAATGGCCCGTATGGAGTCCGCGCCCAGGGACACTGCCCTGCGGATAATATAATCAATATGTCCCATAGAAATCAGGTCGCCGGGATGCTTGTCATCTGTCACCAGCATACACCTCTCATAATAGGGGGCCTCAAACAGGGGCATAAGTGCCTCCAGGTTCCTGGCAGCCGTGCCCTCCCGTATCATAATCCACTGTCCTCTTCCAAGTTTTTCCAGAGCCTCCCCTGCATCTGAACACTCGTGGTCAGACCACACGCCGGAGCACACGTAGGCATTCAGCTCATTCCCTCTCAGGAAAGGCGCATGGCCGTCTATAACCTTGCCTCGCCTCCCTGCCTCCGTAAGCTTCCCCATCAGATCCTCCTGGCCGGCAACCACTCCCACTGAATTCATCACCTCTGCCAGCCCCAAAACCCTGGGATTCTCATAGTATGGCTTTATATCCTCCGGCCCCAGCACAGCACCGGACTCGTCCAGTTCGGTGGAGGGCACGCAGGAGGGCATGACAAAAAATGCATCCAGGGACAGTCCCTCCGTGGCTTTTAACATATAATCCACGCCCTGGCACCCTGCCACGTTGCCAATCTCATGGGGATCCGTAATCACGGTGGTGGTGCCATGGGGAAGGACTGCTTTTTCAAACTCCGGCGGCGACACCATGGAACTTTCAATATGTATATGCCCGTCAATAAAACCGGGACAGATATACCTGCCTGTCATATCTACGTTGACAAGCCCATCATATTCCCCTATGCCGGCTATACAGCCATCCTCAATGGCTATGTCCCCAATCTCTGTGCGCTCCGTAAATACATTGACGATTGTCCCCCCTTTTAACACAAGGGATGCCTTTCTTCTTCCGGCAGCAACGTCCATCATTTTTTTTAAATCATTGTATTGTCTCACACAAATACCTCCTTCTGTTTATTCTTTAGCCCCCGATATATTTGATATCATAATACTATAATCCATATAAAAGTACAATATTCTGATATTATTAAATTTTTATTTAAATTATCAATACTTCTTCATCTATTTGGTTTTTCTGCAAAATTTTTACATTCTATCATTAAAATGCTTGTATTTCCGCATCATCGTGCTATAATAGTCTCATGGAAGTATAGCTCAGCTGGGATGAGCGTTCGCCTCACACGCGAAAGGTCATGGGTTCGAGCCCCATTACTTCCATTTTTCGTACCCATTTTCAGTTTACGATTCCATTTCATTTTTCTTTCATCCCCCAAAGCCTGTTTTTTCCAGCCTCCTGATTTTTCCCTTGCAGCCTTATTTGTTTCCGCGGCTTTGTCCAGCAGGTGGAAATTATCAATTTTAAGATTTTCTTAATAATCTATTCAAAGAACATTCAAACATTCCGGAGGATTGCATGCTATACTAAGTACATAAGAAATGCACGAATGTTTAACAACTATCCTTCAACCCTTTTTGAAAATCCGAAAATCCTAAAGAAAATTGCTCCGTACCACCTGGTACGGAGCTTTTTCTATGAATTCCATAATGTTTGACTTTCTCTATCTCCGGTATCCATCTACGGTACCTATCTCCGGTTCAGCCCTGCCAGAACTTCCCTCAATTTCTCCACATTTCCATCATCAAAACAATATCCGTCCATCCCGCAGCGGCGCGCTCCCTCTATGTTAAGCTCAAGGTCATCCACAAAGAAGCATTCTTCAGGCTTCAGATGGAACCGCTCAAAGAGGTGGCCGTATATTTCCTTCTGTGGCTTCAGACACAGGACGTCGGCCGAGAACAGGATGCCGTCAAAACAATCCACTGCGGGCAGCACGTCCTTATAGCAGCTCAAAAGGCGCACAGATGCATTGGAGCACAGATAGATGCCGTAGCCCATGGACTTAAGCCATCTTACCACATCCTCCATTCCTTCCTTCTTATACATGTTGAACTCATGCCAGCGGTTGAAACACAGGGCGGCCAGACTGCGCTCCTCCTCTGTATCCAGGCGGGCCTGCATCTTTTTTAAGGCCATATCCTCCGGCATTACTCCCAAGTCCAGCAGAATCCACTCAGGAGATACGAATATGGAAGTGCTGACCTTTTTCCTGGTCTCCTGGTCCTCTATGAAATGCCTGCACACTCCGTCCGCTATGTAGTCCACCAGGACATTTCCCATATCAAAAACAATGTTCTTAATCATCCTATCCTCCTGCTCTCTTTCATATATGATGGCTTTGCAGCCTCCAAGGGGAACATTTCACCATATTCAAAAACCCGGGACAAGGCCCCGGGTTTCACGTCTCTTAGGCTTCCGGTTTTTCAACCTGGATAATGGCAGCCTTCTGCATAGGAATACGGCAGTTCTTATTGTTACCGAATTCCACAATGACTGTATCATCTGTCATGTCGATGATAACGCCATAGAATCCGCTGCTGGTGAGAATGGTATCACCAACTGCAACGCTTTCCAGCAATTCCTTCTGTCTTTGCTTCTCCTTCTTCTGAGGACGGATTGCCATGAAATATAACATACCTCCCAGAAGAACAATATAGAGAACCCAGAACATCGGACCACTTGTCATTCCATTTTCCTCCTTCACACCTACCGCCGCCTCGCCGCAGTAGTTTCTTATTCATCAGACGCCGTACTGATCGCACGGCCGGAACCTTCCATACCGGCAAGCTTGGCCGCTTTATACTCAGCATAACGGTGTTCCTCGATGGCGTCGCGAATCTCTTTCATCATTGTATTATAAAAATACAAATTATGCAAGGTACATAATCTCATTCCAAGCATTTCTTTTGCCTTCAGCAGATGGCGTATATAGGCCCTGCTGTATGAACGGCAGGCAGGACAGCCGCATCCTTCTTCTATGGGACGGGAATCCAGCTCGTATTTCTGGTTAAACAGATTCAGCTTGCCCTGGTTGGTGTACACATGGCCGTGGCGTCCGTTCCTGGATGGATATACGCAGTCAAAGAAGTCCACGCCCCGGTCAACCGCTTCCAGGATATTGGCCGGAGTTCCCACGCCCATCAGATATACAGGCTTGTCCTCAGGCAGGCAGGGCACTGTCACATCCAGAATATGGTACATCTCCTCGTGGCTCTCGCCCACCGCCAGTCCGCCCACTGCATAACCGTCCAAGTCCATTTCCCGTATAGTCCTTGCATGCTCCATACGTATCTCATCCACCACGCCGCCCTGGTTGATGCCGAACAGCAGCTGCTGACGGTTCACCGTGTCCGGCAGGGAGTTAAGACGCTCCATCTCGGTCTTGCAGCGCGCCAGCCAGCGGGTGGTGCGCTCCACTGAATGCCGGATGTAGTCGTCGCTTGCATGGCTGGGAGGGCATTCGTCAAACGCCATGGCAATGGTGGAACCCAGATTGGACTGAATCTGCATGCTTTCCTCAGGCCCCATGAATATCTTGTGGCCGTCGATATGGGAATTAAAGTAAACCCCTTCTTCCTTAATCTTGCGCAGTCCTGCCAGGGAAAATACCTGGAACCCGCCGGAATCCGTAAGGATAGGGCGGTCCCAGTTCATGAACCTGTGCAGCCCGCCAAATTCCCTTATAAGCTTGTCGCCGGTGCGCACATGGAGATGATAGGTATTGGACAGTTCCACCTGGGTGCCGATTTCCCGCAGATCATCCGTTGATACAGCTCCCTTGATGGCGCCCACTGTTCCCACATTCATGAACACAGGCGTCTCCACGGTACCGTGTACTGTTTCCATACGGGCGCGCTTGGCACGCCCGTCCTTTGTTATGACTTGATATTTCATATGATATGCCTCAATTATTCCTCATCGTCTGCCAGGGCAGCTTTAATCATGATGGCGCACTCAATCCGCTTCTTCTGCATCTCACAGCCAATGTCATATGCCCCGTTGATGGAGCCGCTGAAGTTATACGCGTTGGCAGAACAGCCGCCGCTGCAGTAGAACCTGGCAAAGCAGTCCTTGCACCCCGGCTTGGCGTATACATTGCAGGTCTTGAACTCATCCCTGATATCCGTGTTCACAACACCTGTGTCCACATTGCCCATAAGGAATTTTTCATTGCCCACAAACTGGTGGCAGGGATAGAGATCGCCCCAGGGGGTCACCGCCAGATACTCGGTGCCGGAACCGCAGCCTGCCATGCGCTTAGCCACGCAGGGTCCTGCCTTTAAGTCCAGCATAAAATGGAAGAAGTTGAATCCCCTTCCCTCCTTTTTACGCTTGATATACTCCAGGGCCAGGCGGTCGTATTCCTTTAAGATGGCCGGGATATCTTCCTCCTTGATGGCGTAATCCTCTGACGGGTCAGCCACCACCGGCTCCATGGACATCTGCTCAAACCCCAGATCCGCATAATGGAGCACGTCGTCTGCAAAGTCCAGATTGTTCCTGGTGAATGTACCGCGGACATAATAATTCATCTGCTTCCTGCTGTCCGCAAACTTCTGGAACTTGGGGACAATCAGGTCATAGCTGCCGCTGCCGTTACGGAAGGGGCGCATCTTATCGTTGACATCCTTTCGTCCGTCCAGGCTCAGCACCACATTGCTCATCTCACGGTTGCAGAATTCCATTACCTCGTCATTTAGCAGAACACCGTTGGTTGTCAGGGTAAAACGGAATTTCTTGTGGTGGGCTTCCTCCTGTGAACGGCCGTATTCCACCAGCCGTTTCACCACATCCCAGTTCATCAGAGGCTCGCCGCCAAAGAAGTCCACCTCCAGGTGCTCCCTGTTTCCGGAATTGGCAATCAGGAAATCCAGTGCCTTCTTTCCCACCTCATAGCTCATGAGGGCGCGGCGTCCATGATACTCGCCTTCCTCTGCAAAGCAGTAACGGCAGGCCAGATTGCAGTCATGGGCAATGTGCAGGCACAGTGCCTTCACCACCGTCTTCCTCTTCTTAAAGTCTACCACAAAATCCCTGTAAATATCCTTGGTAAGGAGCTGCTCTGCTTCAATCAGCTGACCGATTTCCTCCAGAGCCTCCTCTATATCCTCCTGGCTGTATCTGTCCTTCAGACAGACCCTTACCTCTTCCTTCACATCTGAAGGCAGGGCAGCGGGCGCTTCCATCTCCGGAATCCGCTGTGAAACCAGCTGCACGGCGTCGTAGACCACCGGGTCCACCACATGGACAGATCCGCTGTTGACATCCAGGACAATATGATAACCATTATTTATATACTGATGAATCACGAATTTACTCTCTCTTTCCAAGGGCCAGTGGCCCCAAATCCTGTGCATGGTAAAGCCCCTATAATCCCATCGACCATAGGGGCTTGCAACCAATTTCCTGTATGTATCTCTTCTGACCGGCGATTAGCGGTTAGCGTTCTCGCAGCTCTGGTTTCCTACTGTACAGGATGTCTTGCAGGCTGACTGGCAGGAAGTCTGGCACTCGCCGCATCCGCCCTTCTTCATTGTGTCCTTTAAGGTATTGGTATTCAATGTCTTAACGTGCTTCATACTACGGCACCTCCTATTCATTTAATATTATTAATTATTTGAAACTATAATTCCTTGAAATTATAACACAGGTTAAAGTCCCTTGCAACGGTATTTTCAAAGGTTTGTCATATTAAAGGCTCCCCCGGGAATATACTGCAACATAGATTCTTTCAAAAGGAGAACAATATATGGAAAATGGTATTGTGAAGCCCATGCTCCGCTCCCTGCTCATCTCCTATGTGCTGTCAGGAATCCTTCTGGCTGCCCTGGCCTTTGCCCTCTATAAACTGCGCCTGAAAGAGGGACAGGTGAACCTGATGGTGTATGCCGTGTATCTTTTGACCTGCTTATGCGGCGGTTTTCTGGCGGGCAAACGCATCCGGCAGCGCCGGTTCTTCTGGGGGCTTCTGTCAGGGCTTCTGTACTTCCTGGTGCTTTTTGCAGTGTCCTGGGCCATGAATATGGGGTCAGCCATTGATATGGAGCGGTCTGTCACCGTCATGGGCATATGCGCGCTGGGAGGAACCATAGGGGGGATGCTCAGTTAATGTTCAAAAGAGAGAATACCTGATTCCAGTCATGGCCATGGAATCCGGTCATTCTCTCTTCTCTTCCATCAGATGCCCTTTGCCGGGCCTTATTTTTTCTTATTTCTTTTTCTTCTTCACACCCGCATCTTCCAGGCTCCCCACAGCCTGTG
Organism: Enterocloster sp. 210928-DFI.2.20; assembly: GCF_020554465.1. Lineage (NCBI taxonomy): Bacteria > Bacillati > Bacillota > Clostridia > Lachnospirales > Lachnospiraceae > Enterocloster > Enterocloster sp. 210928-DFI.2.20. Next base: position 60,281 of record NZ_JAJCHK010000022.1, on the reverse strand, counting down.
CCAGCACAAAGACAGCACTTCCCAAAAACACGAACATGTCGCCCAGATTGAACACCACCTTCTTAAGGGATTTCCATTCAATGGTGAAGTAATCCACCACATACCCGCGCACCACACGGTCGTACAGATTGCTGAGAGCGCCTCCCATCACAAGAGACAGGCCCAGCTTCTCCCCGGTCTTTCCCTTATCCTGCATCATGGCTGCCAGTGCTCCGGCCATGGCCGAAATCACCATAAGCGGAATCCCCTTTACTAATTCCGGTCTTTCCTTCATAAATCCGAAGGGAAAACCGCTGTTGTGGTTCTTATGAAGCTTTATAAATCCTTTGGCAGACGGCAGGTCCCTTGGAAACGTGTCGTCCTCCTGACCTTCCACCACGCTCTTGACTCCCAGGTCCAGGGCAGCCAGCCCGCCTATTATCCAGCCATAAATCATAGATTCGCCTTCCTTTCCACCCTTTTATTTCATTTTACTATGGTTTCACACCTCCGTCCAGTGAAAGGTTTCTGAATTCAAGCATATACTATAACAAATATCCTGCCCGAGGTGTGCCATGGCAGACTGCCCATTTAATTCCGCCGACGAGAATATTGCTGATTTCATATACAGAATTGGAAGCCAGCAGCAGATAGTCGGCAATCCGGCCGATATTCCCTGTATGGATTATGTGAACGATGAATACAATATCATCTACACTCCTCTGGATACCGTAACCCCCATTTCCCTGGCCCGATACAGCTACTATACTGTACCCGGACTTTTTTCCCTTCTGGACAGTTCCAGCATGGAGGCCTCCGGCATACTTACCACCTTTGCCGCGCCTGCCCTGGGAAACAGGGGGCGCGGAACCCTAATAGGTATCGTGGATACCGGCATTGACTATACCAACCCCTTATTCCGCTATCAGGACGGCTCCACCCGAATCGCCGGACTGTGGGACCAGAGCATCCCCACAGGAGAGGATGTCATTCCTCCCGGCGTGCCGGCCTATTATGAACTCAGCGGCGCCTCTTATGGCACTGAATTTACCAGGGAGCAAATCAACCAGGCCCTTGCCTCCGACAGCCCCCTGGACCTGGTGCCCTCCACAGACACCAATGGCCACGGCACCTTCCTGGCCGGTATTGCCGCCGGCGGCTCCCTGCCGGAACAGGACTTCACTGGCGCAGCTCCGGAATGCGAGATCATAGTGGTCAAACTGAAACAGGCAAAACGCTATCTCCGCGAGTTCTACCTTGTCAGCCAGGACGCAGATGCTTATCAGGAAAATGACATCATGATGGGAATTAAATACCTGAGAGTGACCGCATTCCGCCTGGGACGCCCCCTCATCATCCTCATAGCCCTTGGCTCCAACCTTGGAAGCCATGAAGGCACCTCACCTTTAAGCAGCGTTGTACAGGATGCCAGCCGTTTCCTGGGCCGGGCAGCGGTCATCGCGGCAGGCAATGAGACAGGCCGGGCCCATCACCATTTCGGCACCATTCCGTCCGGACAGGAGTGGGATGATGTGGAAATCCGGGTGGGACCGGAGGAATCCGCCCGCGGTTTTTCCCTGGAGCTCTGGGCATCCACTGCCGATACCTACTCTGTGGGCTTTGTCTCCCCCAGCGGCGAGATAATCTCCCGTATTCCTATTATAGCCAGGAACGAGACCTCTATCCCTTTTCTTCTGGAACCAACGGTCATTACGGTCAATTACCAGCTCATTGAATCCGGCGCCGGAAAACAGCTGATATTCATGCGTTTTAGAAATCCTGTGGCCGGCATATGGAAGGTGCGGGTCTATAATACCCAATATTTTACAGGAGAATTCCATATGTGGCTGCCCTCCGAGGGACTAGTATCGGATGAGACCGTATTTCTGCGTCCCACTCCCGACACCACCATTACCCTGCCCGGCAATACGGCCGCGCCCATTACAGTGGGGGCCTATAATCACCTGAACAACAGTATTTACATCCACTCCAGCCGCGGCTTCACCCCTTCCGGTATTGTAAAGCCGGAGCTGGCAGCTCCAGGCGTCAATGTAATGGGGCCTTCTGTAGGCCGCAGAGCTGGCGGATCCGTCCCCATGACCACCCGCAGCGGCACCTCAGTGGCTGCCGCCCACGTGGCCGGCGCCGTGGCCAGCCTCTTTGGCTGGGGAATCGTGGAGAGCAACCAGATTACCATGAGCCAGGCGTCCGTGAAATCTTATTTGATCCGGGGTGCAAGAAGAAATCCAGCACTCCGCTACCCCAACGAAGAATGGGGCTACGGAGCACTGGATTTATATGAAACCTTCCGGCGTATCAGAGAATAACCCTCTGTTCAGTAAGGTAAATGAGCCATGCAAAGGTATGAATTATCCACGCATCTGTATCAATGGTCCGCCGCTTTTTTCCAGATAGGGACGGGTGACAACAACAGAGCCGATATTAGGGTCCTTGGGAATCTCATACATGATATCCAGCATGAATTCCTCCAGAATGGCCCTCAGCGCCCTGGCCCCGGTCCCTCTCTTGATGGCTTCACCGGCAATCCATTTAAGGGCCTCATCCTCAAAGACCAGCCGCACCTCATCCATCTCCAGCAGACGCTCATACTGCTTGGTGATGGCATTCTTCGGCTCTTTCAGGATGCGGACCATCATATCCTCCGTAAGCCCCTGAAGGGTTACTGTCACAGGAAGCCTTCCCAGAAACTCAGGAATCATTCCAAAGGTCCGCAAATCCTCATTGGTCACCTGCCCCAGAATATCGGGATCCTTATCATATGTATCCTTCAGTATAGAACCAAAGCCCATGGTGGTTTTCTTCATCAGGCGCTCCTTAATGATTTCCTCCAAATCGGGGAAGGCGCCGCCGCAGATGAACAGGATATTATCCGTATTCACTGTTGCCATGGGTGTCATGGCGTTTTTCTGGTTGGAGCCTACCGGCACCTCCACAGTGCTTCCCTCCAGCAGCTTGAGCAGCTCCTGCTGTACGGATTCGCCGCTTACATCTCTGGTATTGGTCTGTTTCTTCTTGGCAATCTTGTCAATCTCATCAATGAATATGATTCCCCTCTGAGCCCGCTCCACATCGTTATCCGCAGCAGCCAGAAGCTTGGACACCACGCTTTCTATATCATCGCCGATATAACCGGCCTCTGTCAGGGAGGTGGCGTCGGCAATGGCCAGCGGTACATCCAGAAGTCTGGCCAGCGTCTTAACCAGATAGGTCTTTCCGCTTCCCGTTGGACCAATCATCAGTATGTTGGACTTTTCAATGACAATGTTCTTATCTGTTCCGGCATCCTCCCCTGCCCCGTCCTGAGGCGGCTGGTCCAGAAATGCCCTTTTATAATGGTTATATACAGCCACTGCCATTACCTTCTTGGCCTTTTCCTGGCCGATAACATATTCGTCCAGCTCTGCCTTGATGACATGGGGCGCCGGTATGTCCTTCATGGTCAGGACCGGCTGTTCCTTGGCTTTTTTCTTGATTTTCTGCTTTTTGGGGATTTCCACTGCGGGAGGCGTCATGTTCAGGTCATTGAGGTTCATGTTCATATAGGGCATATTGGGCAGTTTGGAAAAATCCATGCCCCCCTTTGTCACGGAATCAAATGCTTTCTGCATACAGTCATGGCAGAGATTCATGCCGCCGGGCATGGATATCATGGGGCCGGCCTTGCTCTCAGGCCGCCGGCACATGTAACACACCTTTTCATAGCGGTCTTCTTCCTTTTGTTTGTCTTTATCTTCACCATGGCCGGATGTCTCCACATCCTGGGTATACTCTTTCTCGTCCAAGTCAGTTCTCCTCTCTGTTAAAGGGCGTACCGGGCCGTTCCATCGTCCCGCCGCTTAACGTAAAGTATATAACAAAATGCTTCCCCAAACAAGAGGAAGCATTTTCATTTCACATTGTTTTGAAAAATTTTAGTTATTGGGCCTGTGTTTCCGTATTCTCCTGGGGCATGGCCTTCAGCGTGATGGTGACCGTCCTTTCCTGGTATTCCCCGTCCTTCTGGGACTGTACCGTCAGATCAATCTGTTCTCCCATCTCGTAGCAGGCCAGAAGCTCCTGCAAATCCGTCATGTTCCGGACGCTCTGTCCGTCCACCCTGGTGATGATGTCCTTTTCCCTCAGGTCAGACTGGGCCGCGGCTCCTTCCTCCAGTATCTTGTATACATACACACCTCTTGGCATTCCGAAAGCCGCTGCGGACTCTTCATCCACGCTGGTTCCCTGTATGCCCAGATAGCCTCTTTTGGCCTCCTCCACCGGATTCATGGTCTTGCGGTTCATAAGCTGGTTCATGATGTCCTCTGCCTTGGATATGGGAATTGCATAGCCGATTCCCTCTACCTCGGTGGAGGAATACTTGGCGGCGTTGATTCCTATCACCTCTCCCTTCATATTAAGAAGGGCTCCTCCGCTGTTGCCGGGATTGATGGCCGCATCTGTCTGCAGAAGTTCCCTGGTACTGGTATTTGATACCCTGACCTCCCGGTTAAGGGCGCTTACATACCCCACGGTCACGGACTGGCCGTAGCCCAGCGCATTGCCAATGGCTACAACGCCCTGTCCCACCTTCAGTTCATCGGAGTTGCCCAGCCTGGCCACCTTAATCTTGCTCTTGGTATCGTCCTTAATCTGCTCCAGGGGCACTGCTATGACTGCCAGGTCCGTTTCTGCGTCCGTTCCCTTGATAGCTGCGTCCACTACCTCACTGTCAATAAAGGCCACCTTCAGGGAGGTGGAATCCTCCACCACATGGTTATTGGTCACGATGAGAAGTTCCTTGTCATTCTCACCCACTATGATTCCCGAACCGCTGCTGGGTACCTCATAGGTCTGGGGGCCGCCCCTGAAGAACCAGCCGTATCCGTAATTATTGCTCTGGTATACCGCCGTGCTGGTAATTGCCACCACTGTGGGCATGGCCTGTTCCACAATATCGGACACATCCGCCACTGCCTTTCCATTGTTCCTCTGGCCCTGCTGGTATCCGCCGTTACCCTGGGCGCTGCCCTGGCCGTTATCCTGTCCGCTTCCCTGACTTTCTGTCTGGGCCTTTGATATCTCTTCCTTTTTTTCCGCTTCAGCCGATGCAGCCGCGCTGTTTCCCATGAATCTGGATGCAGCCACATTGACCCCCACCATGGTCGCCCCTGAGACAGTGCCAAAGAGAAGGGCACCCGCTGTAATCAGGGCTGCTTTTTTTAAAATGCCGCCTTTTTTCTTCTTTGGGGGCATATCCTCCGGCTGGGGACGGCGCCCATATGGGTCCCCGCCGTACTGCCTGTTGTCATAACTCTGGTTATCATAAGACTTCCACCCGTAGTTCTGGTCGTTGTCGTACATTATAATTCCCCTTTCTCACGCTTTCTCACGTAATCTCCCGATTCTGTACACAGTTTAGCAACGATTTGTGATAAATGTGTGACCATTTTATTATATAAGACTAAAAAGTGCCGGCAGGGAATGACATATCCCTGCCGGCACTTTTACAGTCTTTATATCTGCTGCTTTTATACGAACAATCCTGACATTAATTTCCCGGCCCAATGATCACAGACCCCGGTCCCTCCGGCACGTATTCCTCGGACGAGGCGCCCGGATAAGCTGCCGTACTTCCCTTGGTGCTGCCAGGGTAAGCTGCGGTGCTCCCCTTGGTGCTGCCAGGATAAGCCGGGGACGTTCCCTGGCTTCCGGGATACGCAGCCGTGGTCCCCTTAGAGGCGCCCGGATAAGCTGCGCTGGTTCCCCTGGTGGGGTCCTGACCCGGATAGGTGATTGCGCCTGGTCCGGTTGTCTGGTCGCCCTCTGAGGTCTCGGCCCCCGGGAATATGCTGCCTGAGCTGCTCTCTCCCGGCCGGCCGGGATGGACGGTACCGGATCCGCTGCTCTCCCCAGGCCTTCCGAATATATCATCCTCAGGCGGATCCAGTTCATTGCCGAACTCGTCGGTCTCTATCTCCAAATCCGTCTCGCCGTCAATAATGGACTCATCTGTCCCGGACGTGCTGCTCTCAGACTCATTTTCTTTTGTCTCTTCCGTTGCCTTGGTCGCCTGAGTGGGCTTGGGGATATACCCTCCGTCTGTTCCCACATGGTCGATTGGCTTGGCTTCATTGTACATGCCTGTATCCGCTGATATTTTGGCACTGATCTTCTTTACCATATCACTGGGCTGGTAATTTTCATCCCCAAACAGGAACTGGTGGAGAAGGGTTACATTGCTCTCCAGTGTCTGGGGAATGACGCAGGCGCCCTTCTTGCCCATATTGGCATCGCTTCTGGCTGCCGGGAATCCCATGGTATCCGCTATGGTATACTTGGTCAGATTTCTGGCTGCCGGTATAATGTCATCAATGGTAACGCTGGAAAGAATCTGGGGGAACACTGCCTCCATGACATTGTTTACCACCGCAAAGTCGGATTTCTTGAGTTTCTGGAAACATAGGTCTATGATTTCCCGCTGGCGCTCTGTCCTGGCAAAGTCTGTATCCATCTTACGAAGCCTTGCATACGCAACTGCCTGGACACCGTCCAGATGGTTGAGCCCCGCCTGTTTTAACTGATAGGACCCTACACCGGTAGCCTCCACAGTCTCCGTAATATAGGCATTGATATAGTAAAATTCCGCCTTGCTCAGCTCCACATCCACTCCGCCCAGAATATTGACCGCATCCACCACTGCTTTCCAGTTAAATGTGGCAAAATCATCTATCTGCAGGTCCAGGTTTCTGTTCAGCGCCTCCACTGCCTGCTCAGGACCTCCCAGGAAATAAGCCTGATTGATCTTATTGTACAGCCCGTTGTCGCTTACACTGAGATATGTGTCCCTGAACACGCTGACAAGCTTAATCTCGCCGGTGCCCTGGTCAATGTTGCATATGATGATAACATCGGCGTTATTGCCTTTTCCCACCGAGTTATTCCGGCTGTCCACACCAAAGAGGGCAATGGTCCAGTATCCCTCCATCTCCTCCACCTTCCCCTGAGGGATATTAGGGTTAGTCACCTGGGCCGGTTTAAACTGGCTTGGCTGAATCAGACTCATCTTATTCTGCGCATACCGGTAAAGCCCGGTTCCCAAAAGGAATAAGATTTCCAGTATGATGAATACAATTATCAACTTACGGCGGCGCTTGATCTCTGCTGCTGCCGGATCCGCTGCCGCCGCTTCCCTGGCTGCCCTGCGGCCTCCTGCTCCGCCCCCGTTCCTTCCGAAAGACGAATCCCTGCCCTTACCGGCGCCAAGGTCTTCCGCCCCGGCATAGGACCGGCTGTATGTGCGGCTGCCAGTCTCACCAGCCCCCAAATTCCCGGCTGCCGTCCTGGTACCTTTTCCTTCACCTGTATACCTTGGCCGTTCTCCCGGCCTGCTTCCTGAGACTCCCGGCCTTCCGTCAGGCCGGTCCCCTGTGAATCTGGGGCGTTCACTGCTCCTGCCGCCCGCGCCTGTATATCCGGGGCGTTCACCGGTCTTGCTGCCCGTGCCTGTATACCCAGGGCGTTCACCGGTCTTGCTGCCCGTGCCTGTATATCCGGGGTGTTCACCGGTCTTGCTGCCTGTGCCCGTATATACGGGGCGTTCACCGGATCCGCTGCCTGTGCCCGTGTATCCGGGACGCGCTCCGCCCTTGCCGCCTGTGCCTGTGTATCCGGGGCGCTCACCGGCCCCTCCGGCCGTGCCTCCGGGACGGCCCGCCGGCTTCTCTCCTGCAAAACGCGGACGCTGGCCTGTCTTTCCCTCACCGCTTACAGGACGTTCCGGCATCCTCTCACCTGCATAGGTGCTTCGCATTCCGCCGTTCTTTCCTGGTATGCCCGGGGTACGCTCTGCGTCTCCCGCTCCGGCATAGCGCGGACGGGCGCCGGAACCGGAGCTGGGCCCGGCAGCCGAACCGGAGCCGCGGCCATCTGATGCAGTCCTTACTGACGCCCTGCCGGCAGATACCGGCGTTCCCTGCCTGGATCCGCCTCCCGAACCTGCGCGGCCCGCCTGTCCGGCGCCCCTTATCTCCTGCCCGCTGCCTCCGGTACGCCCGCGGGGCATTGTATCTGAATCAGCCCCGGCACCGGCGCCCAAATCGCGCTTCCTGCTGCGGCTTCTTAATCTCTCTTCTTCCTCATCAAATCCATTGTCAAACTCACGATTCATTCGTCCATCCTCATTCCATCACGTAAACCAGGCGCTAATCATTCATAAGCAGCCCCGCTCCCCTGACCCGCAGACTGTATCCGGGCACGGCTAAAACGCAGGAGCATTCTTAACGCAAACGTCATGCATATCAATATGCATTTTTATTAATAAATCCCTTGAAAACAGTGAGAAACATAATCTTGAAGTCAAAACCCAGACTCCAGTTCTCAATGTAATAAAGGTCATGCTCAATCCTCTTGGTAATTGATGTATCCCCGCGGTAGCCATTGACCTGGGCCCAGCCCGTGAGTCCCGGACGCACCTGATGCTTAATCATATACCGCGGTATCTCTTCTTTAAATTTTTCCACAAACAGCGGCCGCTCCGGCCGGGGCCCCACCAGACTCATATCACCAATGAGGACATTAAAAAACTGGGGCATCTCGTCAATGCTTGTCTTGCGTATGAAACGTCCCACAGGCGTTACCCTGGGATCATGGGGCGTTGTCCACTGGCTGCGCTCCCTGCCCGGGTCCTGAACCTCCATGGAACGGAACTTGTACATCTTAAAGGGACGGTTGTGCAGCCCTATCCTCTCCTGGCTGAAAAGCACGGGCCCTGGTGAAGTGATTTTGATGAGCAGAGCCGTAACCAGCATGAGAGGCGAAAATACAATCAGACCAAACAGAGCGCCGGCTAAATCCACTATCCGTTTCATGGTGGCGTTAAACACCCCGGTAAGGGGCACATGGCGGATGTGGATTACCGGAAGTCCCTGAAGGTCTTCCATATAGGGAATCGTCGGTATTATGTTATTATAATCCGGTATGAACTTTGTATGCACGCCTGATTTCTCGCAGGCAGCCACAATCTGTTCCAGATTAGAGTACTCTTTGATGCTCAGGGTAATGGCTATTTCGTCCAGCGTATTGGACGCCAGGAAATCCTCCAGATGATTGGTGGGTCCCAGCACCTGTACCTTTTTATATGCAAAGCCGGCCGGCCGGTGGTCATCCAGGATTCCCTGGACATGGTAACCCCATTCCGGATTGACGCTGACCCTGTCGATGAACCCTTCGGCCGCCCGGCTGTAGCCAATAAGGAGCACATGCTTCTGATTATAGCCGTTGGTCCGCAGGGAGCGCAGGAAGATGCGTATTGATATCCGCTCTGCTTCCAGCAGGATGATATTGGCCGCAAAGAATGCCAGAATCATCTTTGTGGAGAAATAGCTCAGATGGCTTACGAACCTTCGCAGGCCAAAAAGCACGAACGTAAAGAGCATAAGGCCGATGACATTGGCCTTGCAGATATTGGCCAGTTCCGAACGCCGCCCCTGAATCCGTTTGGGCACATACAGATGGAAACTGGCATATAGAATCAGGTATATGGGCACGATAAAAATGAGCGCCATAAAATATACCTGGGGCTTTAGCACGCCTTCGTCTAAGGGCAGTACCTTTCCGCTGATGACAATGAACCATGCCAGAGCATAGGCCACCACAGTGACCAGTATATCCAGCAGGACATGCATGCGGTTCAGCCTTTTCTGGTTATCTTTTATCATTGTATTTCACCTTGGTTTCTCAGGGAATCCCTTCTTACCGTAAATATCGTTGTTATTATACATGATAAGCCGTCATTATTCTATAACATTTCTCTTAATTTCGAAAAAGTTCATAATTTAGCAATCTGCCTTGCGGCAAACTCATAAACATAGATAAGGGTCCCTGTAATCAATTCCCATTCAATGGCCAGATAATTTTTAAGCCGTTCCCTGCTGTAAGGCACCTTCCGGCACCTTTTAGCGGTTGCCAGGCCTTCCTTCACGCCAGCCGCATAATCCCTTCCAAATCCCTTTTTCTTAAAAAACATGTATTTAAGTCCCATTCCCAGGAGAATCGGAACCAGGTTCACCGCCAGCTGCAAAAGGGGCATGTTTTTATAATTCAGATAAATATTATTCCTGGCAGCCAGCTTTACCTTGAAGGGATTGTACTTGGAACCGCTGGTGCCGCTTCCCACATGATAAACCATGGCCGTGGGACAGTAGATGTTGTCATATCCCGCAATTCTGGCCCTGTAGCCAACGTCCAAATCCTCCAGGTACGCAAAATGCATCTCGTCAAAGTATCCGATTTCATCAAACACCTCCCGGCGGTAGATGGCTGCCCCGGCGCAGGCCGAGAAGATGCGGCAGGCCCTGTTATATTTTGCGGATGAGCGTCCCACCCCTCTCTGGTATGCCCAGCCCAACAGACTGTACATATCCCCGGCATCGTCCATCAGCTCCTTGTGGCAGAGCTGAATCATCTTGCAGCTGACGGAAAATATCTTTGGGGAGCGCTCAATGGCCTTAATCATTTCTCCCACATAGTGGAAGTCCGGCTCCGTGTCATTGTTGAGCAGAATCACATAGGGAGTCGCCGCCGCCTTAAGGCCCACATTCACCGCGCCTGAGAACCCGGTGTTCTCCGGCAGGAAAATGGCCGGAATCTCTTGCTCCTTCAGCCACTCCACGCTTCCGTCTGTGGAACCGTTGTCCACCACCAGGATGTCAAAATCCCGGCAAATCTGCATGCTGAGAGCTTTGAAACAGGGTTCCATAAACTTAAGCCCGTTATAATTGGGTATGACGATGGTTACCTTTCTGCGCCTGCCTGTTCTTCGGCCGGTTTCATTGCCACGTCCCGCTTCATTGCCGCATCCTGCTTTATTATCGCATCCCGCTTCATTGCCGCGTCCCGCTTTATAATCGCATTCTGCTTCATAATCATTTCTATGGTCACTCATGTGCTTTCGTATCGTCCTCCGGCGCAAACTGTTCGTAAACCTTAAGGTCATAAGGCTCACCTATTTTTTCCTTCAGAAGGTCCCTGAGCGCGAAATTAGATTTGCGCAGCGTCAGGTTGGGGTTGTAGCAGGGGTCGCCATTTTGAATGATATCAGGCCACTTCCGTACGAAAATGGCCACCTCCCGGTTAAAGCGGGCTATCTTTTCAGGCGTATCCTCCAGTCCTCTGGACTTGGATTCATAGTGGTAAAAGCATGAATAAGGCGCATACACTACCATTTTCCCCAGGGCGCGTACTTTCATGCAGTAATCAATGTCATTAAAGGCCACTGCCAGCTCCGGGCTCAAACCTCCCACCTGGTCAAAGACGGATTTCTTTGTCATGAGGCAGGCCGCCGTGACGGCGCTGTAGTCCTGGGCGCACATGGCTCTGTGGAAATAGCTGTTCTCGGCCTTATGAAGTCCGATAAATGTATGGCCCGCAATGCCGCCAAAGCCTATGACCACTCCGGCGTGCTGTATGGTGTCATCCCCATAGAGAAGTCTGGCTCCTGCAATGCCCACATCCTCCCTCTGGCAGAATCCCAGCATTTCATTTATACTGTCCTCTTCAATCAGCTCCGTGTCATTGTTGAGCAGCAGCAGGTATTCACCCTTTGCAAAGGAGGCTCCGTAATTATTGATGGCTGAATAGTTGAAGCCCTCCTTCCAGGTAACCACCCGGAAATTGGTGTGCTCCGCCTGCATCTTATCATAGTAGGCAAAGGTTTCCTTCTGGGAACTGTTATTTTCCACGATAATGAATTCCAGGTTCCGGTATGACGATTTCTCCATCAGGGACCGCACGCACACATCCAGGTCCTGGCTGTGGTCCTTGTTGGGGATGATGACAGACACCAGAGGTTCCCCCTGTATCTCAAAGGTGGTATGGTAAATGCCGTAATCCACGCCCTTCTCCACCTTCACTGCCGGAATTCCCATACGCTCATAGTGGGCCATGATGGCTCTGGATCCGGCCTCAAAGGCATACATCTTGCTCTCCGGGTTGCTGGCCGTGGAATTCTGATGGCAGCGCCAGTGATAGAGGACCTTTGGAATATGGTATACCCTCTTTGCCGCCTCCGTACACCGGAAAATGAAATCATAATCCTGGGCGCCGTCAAACTCCTGGCGGAATCCGCCCACCTGCTTTAACAAATCCTGCCTTATGACGAACAGATGGCATATATAATTGACGCTGGTCAGCAAATCCGGGTTGAAATCCGGTTTGAAATGAGGGTCAAACAGGGCCTTTCCATCCATGTCCAGCTTATCTTCATCAGAATAAATAACCTGGCAGTCGGGATTTTCATTGATTGCCTTCACGACCTCATAAAAAGCATTGGGAGGAAGCGTATCGTCATGATCGGCCAGGATGACAAAGTCTCCCCTGGCCATATCCAGGGCTGCATTGGTATTGCCTGAGATTCCGCGGTTGCTGCCCAGAATCTCATAGCGCACACGCCGGTCACGGTCCGCGTACTTCTTAAGCACACGCTCCAGCCCCTCACCCCTGGGACTTCCGTCTGCAACACATATCTCCCAGTTTGTATAGGTCTGTTCCATGATAGAGTCCAGCATTTCCCTGAGATAGCGCTCCGGGGTCTTATAGGCGGGAATCACAACAGACAGCATGGGCTCAAAGTCAAATAAATGCTTTCTCTGCTCCGCCAGCTCCTCGTCCGTTGGTTTGGTCAGCTCATACCACTCGCTGTAATCATAATCATTGTCAATTCCCTGCAGCTTGTGCTTTGACTTGACCACAAGGGCCTTAAGGCCATGCTCCTTCCAAAAATCCATGGCCACATGGACTGTCTCCATGTTCATCAGGTCCTTAAGCTTCTCCATGCGCTTGTGGGCCACGCTGGCCCGCCTGGCAATCAGTTCCTCATTGTACTTGATTTTTGCCTGGCGTCCCTCACAGCGGATCAGCAGGTAATAATCCTTCCCCCGCTCATAGGGAAACTGGATGTCAAATCCAAATTCCCGGTCATAGACCTTCTTAAAATATATCTGGCTCACATCATCCCTGCGGGTATTTACATGCTTAAATTTTACCGGCTGGCGCTTCTCATCCTCCACCCGGAAGGTGGCCTTGCTGTCAGGGGATTTACCTATAGCCCATCCGTTAAGGGTAATGGAATTCTCCCGGATGCGTACCACGTCTATCTTATATTTCATGCTTCATTACCGCCCTTTTTCTCTTCCTCGTTAAAATTAATACGCTCTTCCTCAATAACCAGGGGCCGCTTCATCACCCGCTGGTTAATACTCATGATATACTCTCCCAGAAAACCGATGAAGAACAGCTGTACCGACCCCAAAAACAGCATTCCGATCAGCATGGGCGCCATGCCTGCCGGAAAACGGTCCCACCAAATCAGCTTCATTACCAGGTAGACCATGGCGATGAGCATGCTGACAACAGCGCATATGCTGCCGAAAATCGTAGCCAGACGCAGGCCTGCTTTTGTATAGGAAGTAACGCTGAGCATGGCGGCGTCATACAGACGATAAAAGTTATTATGGGTCTTGCCCGCCCTGCGGCGCGGCTGCTCATAGGGAATCTCCTTGCGGCGGTATCCCAGCTCAGCCACGATTCCCCTGAGGAAAGGAGTGGGGTCATCCAGGTTGCGTAAGACCTCGATGAACTCCCTGTCATAGAGACCGGAACCGGTAAAATGCTCAATCTGCTCCACATCCGACAATTTCTTGATGGTCTTGTAATAGCAGCTTCTGAGCCAGTACATCAGACGGTTTTCCTTGCTGCTGGTCTTGATGCCGATAACGATTTTATATCCCTTCTCCCACTCATGGATGTATTTAGGTATCATTTCCACAGGGTCCTGGAAATCCGCCACCATCTCAATGACGCAGTCTCCGGTGACCTGGAGCATTCCGTAATAGGGGGAATTGAACTGGCCGAAATTCCGGGCATTGAGTATGGCCTTGATGCGCGGGTTGTCCGCGCACAGGCCCCGGATGATATCCCTGGTGCCGTCTGTGGAATCATTATCAATGAATACCAGCTCATAGTCATACTGCGGCAGCTCTTTTTCCAGGATTTCCGTCACTGCCCTGCTGATAGGGCCTACATTTTCCGCTTCATTATAACAGGGAATCAATACGCTGATTTTCTTCATATCTCTCTATGCTTCTTCTTTCTCTATGGTTTCTTCGATGCCTTGGCGGAAGGTATAGCGCTCCTGCCATCTGCCGCCTGTGAGTCTCTTAAGTCTGGTAATGTCAGGCCGGATGGACAGGGCGCCCTCTTTGGCCTGTACAAAGGTCCCGTACTCCAGCGTTCCCTTAAATCCTACGATATCATGGATTTCCTCAACAAAGGACCGGAGGGGCCTGGTATCCTGGCTGGCTATGTTGACAATAGCGCTTATGGGACTGCGCAAATTGTCCTTTTTTAAACCAGGTTCTTCATTTACGGCCTGCCTGTATAATTCATATACTGCCTGTACCGCATCCTCAATATACATAAAATTCCACATATGCCTGCACGCGCTCAGGGAAACCTTCTTATCCTGCCTTAAATCCCGCACCAGGGTGGATATGATGGACCACGGATGATCCCCGCAGCCATACACACTGAAAAATCTCAGATGGTAATAGTGAAGGCCCAGACGGCTGCAAAGGGGAGCTGCCTTCTGGTAAAACTCCCATTTTGCCTTTCCGTATTCATTGATGGGACGGCAGGGCGCTTCCTCTTCCATGATTCCGTCAACAGCCCCGTATTCCACTCTGGAACCAGCGTCCATGAATACCCGGCATCCCAGACGTCCGGCTGCCTCCACACAGTCCAGGGAGCCTGCCACATTGCGGGCCTGAACCTCCGGCGAGTCTATCTCCTCCCGGTTCACACCTCCCCAGGCCATATGGAAAAAGCCGTCTGCATGTCCCACCTCAGGGACGCATTCCAAAACATGGGCCAGGTCGCAGGCCACTGTATGCAGTCTCTCATGAACAGGAAGGGCGTCCAGATGAAGGGAACCCGGACGCACCAGGGCGTACACATGGGCCCCCTGCTCCAGAAACACCCTGGCCAGATTGCTTCCGATAAAACCGGTTGCTCCGGTAATTACTACGCGCATGTTATCATCCCTCCTAAACCATCTCCAGATGGTTGGAACGCATGGCCCTGATTTCCACGGCGGTCCCGAACTTCTGGCGTATGCTTGCCGCTATCTCATCCGTATAACCGGGGGCCGTGATTATGATGGCATCCACCGGGTGTTCATGGAAATGGTCCGGTCCAACGATGGGAAGATGGGACGCGGGGGCAAACTTTCCCTGCTTAAAGGGTGCGGAATCTATGATATACCTTGCCTTTTCCCCCAGCTTGGTAGTGGCTGCAAGGGTAAAGCCCTGGTGGCTGGCTCCCCAGATGGCCACCTTCTTATCCCAGGCATCCAGATACTTCATATAAGTCTCCATCTCCCGTTTCAAATTCACATAACACTCCAGCAGGTTCTCCGTATCCATCTGCGGACGCTTCCTTACAATAACGGAAAGGGTGTCCCTGTTGATAACCTCGCACTCTTCTACCTGGAACCCGTTGCGCTCCAGAAGGGGGGTAAGGGTCTCAAAGGTGTAGTAGGCCAGATGGTCCCGTATCAGTTCATAATAGCTGTTGTGGTCCATGATATATTCAAAGCTTGGGACTGTGATAAGCCCCATGGCATCGTCCTCCAGGTTGCGGTATATGGCCTGAAGCATGGTGCTGGGGTCCGGCTGGTGCTCCAGGAAATTAAAGGACAGGAATACGTCATACAGCCCGCCGGCAAACCGCGTATCCTCTGTCTCCGTAAACCCTTCCGTCACATCCAGCCCCTGGGCCCTTGCCAGCTCCACCAGGTGGGGATCATGCTCTATGCCGTGGACCTCCACCGGAAATTCCGACAGAACCTTTAAGAATTCTCCCTGGCCGCACCCCACTTCGATGAATTTCTTTCCCTCCAGATGATAGCTGTCAATGAGATGCTTATACTGGTATCTGCGCAGCTCCACCATGGTCTTTGAAAAGCCGCCGGCCCGAATTACATCCCGGTAATAGTCCACCGGCTCACAGTCAAACTGGACCAGTCCGCAGCCCATGCACTGGCATAAATCCAGGGTCAGTCCCCGGTCCTCCTTTACCCCCTGTGCATCCGGCATGTGCTGGGCCGAGGCAGGCATATTATCTAACGTAAGCAGCGGCGTCTCCCATAACGGGGCGCCGCAGGCGATGCATCGTTTCATAGACAATTCTCCTTATATAATCCAATCATTTCCCTGATTCCGTCCTCAAACGAAATCTCCTGGGCGAATCCTGCTGCTTCCTTAAGCTTCCTGATATCCGGCACCAGGGATACCACTCCCTCTGCATTGGGCGGCCGTTTTCCATATTCATAGGTGCCCTTTTCACCGCAGAGCCGGTGCATCTGTTCAATGTACGACTTAAGGGGGCGGGTGTCTTCTCCTGCCACATTATACACGCCGGCCGGTACTTTGGCAAGCAGAAGCCCTGTCAGGGCCCTGGCCGCATCCCTCACATGAAGGAAATTCCACTGCTGGGTACATTCCCCAAGCTCCATCCTGCCTCCTTTAAGAAAGGTATTGAGGCAGGTGGACACCAGGGACCAGGGATGGTCTCCGGGACCGTAAACGCTGAATATCCTGGCATGGATATAATCAATCCCCAGGGCCTTTGCCTCTTCCCCTGCCCTGCGGCATACCTCCAGCTTGTCCTTTCCGTATTCAGAGACAGGATGGCACAAAATCTCCTCGCCCATAACGCCGTCCGCAATGCCGTACTCGGCCTGGGAGCCGCAAAAAAGAAACCTGACGCACCCCAGACGGGCTGCCGTGTGAAGGGAATCCAGGGCATACCCGATGTTGCGGGCCTGGACATGAGGGTCCTGGCGGTTGGCGCTGCCGGCCCCCTCCCAGCCCAGATGAAGCCACAGGTCTGCCTTTGTTTTGAGGTCAGAACGGGATTTTAAAACCGGACAGGAGACCAGTTCCGGGCAGGCATCCAGCTTACCGATGTCCTTTAGGGCAAAGGGAAGGACGGTAATGCGCCCCCCTTCTTTTCCAGCTTTTTTTCCGGCCTTATTGCCTGTCTCTTCCCCAGTCTCTTCTTCTGCCTTTTCCCCGGCTTCCGCCCCGGGCTGTTCAAGCCGGCCTCGCCCCGGAGAGTCCGGCCTTACCACGGCAAATACATGATGGCCTCCGGCCAGCAGCTCTTTTGTAACAGCCTTTCCGATAAAACTGGTAGCTCCTGTTACGATTACACGCATAACATATACTCCTTCTTATCCCGGATCCCCCGCGGCAGGCCTGTCCTTTGGTCTGCTGGCAGGTCTATCCCTTGATCCTGGGAATAATCATATTTTCATCCATCTCCTCATCCGGCAGGAAGGGCGACAGGTCCTCCAGGGGCGGCGACACCATGGTGCCGTCCGGCAGTCTCTTGGCGGATGACTTGGGTTCAAAGTTCTGGTCCATGGACACGAATACCTCGCAGATAGCAGGTCCCTCTGCCGCCAGGGTTTTCTCCACAGCCTCCCCCAGCTCGCTGTTGTGCCTTGCTGACACGTAGGGGTAGCCGTAGGCCGCCGCCAGCTTATCCAGAGCCGGGAAGCTCAAATCCCCGCTGTCCACGCCGATTCCAATCAGCGGCTCCCCAAAGAAATTCTTCTGGGTCTGGCGGATGGAATGGTATCCCCCGTTGTTAATCACAAATATCTTGATCCCCATTCTGTGGTGGATGATGGTCTGCAGCTCCTGAAGATTCATCTGCATGCTTCCGTCCCCTGTCACCAGGATCAGGTCCTCCCCGCTTCTGTCCCCGCCCTGGCTGTAGCAGCCCTTATCCCTGGAAGCGGTCCAGGCGCCTATGGCTGCCGGCAGGTCATATCCCATAGAGGCAATGGCGGAATTGGTGATGAAACGCTGGCCCTTCTTAATGATATAGGCGTGCCCCCCCACCACACAGGCGGAGCCATTGCCCACCACCGTCACCTGCCCCTCTCTCAGGCGGCTGCTGACAGCATGGATAAACGCGTACACATTGGCCGGTTCCTCATCCGTATGGGCAAAGTGCTTGGGCAGTATAACAGGATATTTCTCCTTCCACATGGCGCAGGTTCTGCTCCATGTCATATCCCTGAGGCCATTTCCTCCGTCAAACACCTGTCTGCTGCCTGGACGGCTGACGCTCTCAGGGAGATTTCCCTCTTCCTCTGCCAAAACGCGGTCCAGAACCAGGTCCAGCTGTTCCAGAAGATCCTTTGCATCGGCATGGACCCGCATGTCGCTGTGGACTGACGGCTTCTTCAGCTCTTCCTCATCTATATCATTGACAATCACATAAGCCTCCCTGGCCCATGTCTCAAAGTTATATCCCACCTGCCGGATACTCAGACGGCTTCCAATGGAGAGCACCAGGTCGCTGTTTTGAATGGCAAAATTCCCAGGCCTGTCCCCCATATTGCCTGCACGGCCCACGTACAGGGGGTGGGTGTCATACATGATATCTTCGCTGTCCCAGCCCGTAATCACGGGAACGCCCAGCTTTTCGGCCACATCCATGAACAAATCATGGGCTCCCGCTATGCGGATTCCGTTGCCCGCATTGATGACAGGGCGCTTTGCAGCCCTTATCTTATCTATAATAGTCCGGGCGGCTGAAACCTCCACCTTGCCCGGCAGTACCTGGCGGTGTTCTCCCTTTCCCGCCTCGTCCTCCGGTATCCCGTGTCCCCCGTCCTTTCCGGCCCAGCCGTTTCCTCCGGCCTCGTAGTCAGCCGCGTTAAAGCCAGGAAGCTCCTCTGTCTCCACAAAGGCGCCCTGTACATTCAGGGGAATATCCAGCCAGCAGGGGCCCGGACGCCCGGACCGGGCCAGGTAAAGGGCCTTCTCCAGACAGTACCTGATCCTCATGGGATCAATGACCATCTCCGAATACTTTGTCATACAGTCAATGGCTTTACAGATATCAAACTCCTGGTCGCCCATGGCGCGGATGCCCACACCGGACCACCTGGCCGTTGTATCATAGCGCACCTGCCCCGACAGTACCAGCATGGGAATGGAATCCAGCCATCCCCCCACCACACCGGTAATTGCATTGGTTCCTCCCGGACCAGTGGTGACGCACAGCGCCGCGATGCGGTTGTGAATCCTGGCATAAGCCTCAGCAGCCATGGCGCATGCCTGCTCATGGTGGTTATAAATACAGTGAAGCCCCTCCTGGTGCCCCAGGCCGTCATCCAGATGCATGGCGCCTCCCCCTGTCACCATGAAAGCCTGGCTGATTCCCTCCTCCACCAGCTTGCCTGCTATATAATTGGAAATCTTCATTTTCATAAATTAAGGTCCCCCTTCCGGTCTATCAACTATGGAGAGTATAGCATAAAACGCCTTAAAATAATACTATATTTTCTCTTACAATGACCGCCGGAGCGGCTTTAGGGGCCCCCCTCCAGTGCCTTCCATAACTTCCAGCAACCATCACTATCATTACACATTCATGTCCGTTATAATAAACCACGTAATGCAACACCGGATTTTCGGCCACAGACAAACACACATATCAAAAAGGAGAGATTCATTATTATGAAAAAACAGATCAAAGTTCTGGCTGTATTATCCACTGCCATGTTCATGGCAGCAGTAACCCCTAACTTCATCGGCACCGCTTCCACTGCTTACGCAAAAACCGTGGGCTGGACAGAGGAAAACGGAAACTGGTATTACTATGATTCTTACGGAGAGGCAATCACCGATACCTGGAAGAAGAATGGCGATGACTGGTACTACCTGGATTCAGACGGAATCCGCGCCGCTGACAGACAGATTGATGAGTATTACGTAGGAGAAGACGGAAAACGCGTGAGCATGAAGTGGGTTTCCGTGGAAAATGAAGATTTCTGGGATGAGGACGATGCTCCTGAATTCCTGTACTACTATTATGGAAGGGACGGCAAGGCCCTGACCTCCAGATGGGCTTCCATCAATGGAAGCTGGTATTATTTCAACGAGGACGGTATCATGCAGACCGGCTCCATCACCGTAGATGGTTACAACTACTATCTCGGCGAGGACGGAAGCAGAAAGACCGGCTGGATTCTTCTGGCAGATGAAACCGATGATCCGGAATACGTTGAATCATGGTACTACTTCGACAATACGGGCAAGCGTATTGAAAATGAAGTTGACAAAAAGATTGAAGGCCAGTACTACACCTTTGTGGACGGCCGCATGCAGACAGGCTGGTACAAGCTTCCTGTCCAGGCAGCAGCAGAGTCCGGCGAGGCCCAGACAGCTACCCCTTCCGAGGCAGCTCCTGTGTCTGAGCAGACCGCTGCCGGCTATCAGTACTACGATGAGGACGGAAAGCGCGCTTCCGGATGGAGAACCATCGAGGGCATAGAAGGACTCAGCGAAGAAGCCGAGCTTTACCGCTTCTATTTCAAGAACGGCAAGCCCTACCATGCAGAAAAGGGTCTTGAACTGTTCACCATTGAATCCAGAAAATACGCTTTTAACACAAAGGGAGAAATGCAGACCGGCAAGAAGGTGGTAAACCTGGAGGACGGCAACGTGGCTAACTTCTACTTTGATGAAGAGGGCGTTATGAAGACCGGCAAGCAGGTCATCTTCGATGAGGACTTAGGCGAGACCCAGAACTGGTATTTCCACACCGACGGCTCCAGAAAGGGCCAGGGCTTCCACGGCATCAAGGACAATGTGCTGTATGTATACGGCCTGCGTCAGGAAGCTGACAAGGACCTGCGCTTTGCACCTGTAGAGTTAAACGGCAATCAGTATCTTGTAAACAGCAACGGCGCCGTACAGAAGGCCACCTCTTCCTCCAAATCAAACGCCATGCCTGAGCTTGGCAGCGGCTACAAGGATTTCAAGGACGAGAACGACAAGGTATGGACCGTAAACACAGAAGGTGTCATCCAGACTCAGAGCACCGCACAGTAACAGATACACAGCAACCATAAGGCCGCCCCTGCATCCGTTCATTTAACCGGCGGCCCACGGCAGACTAACCAATTAGTCTGCCGTTTTTTTGTCCAATCTGACGAATTTACAAAAATCGCAAAAAAAAGTGGTATATTTTGCGATTTGAAACGCTATATATATTAATAAGTATTAATCAGGAGAGGACATTATGAGAGAACTTGCTGTTTTTTATTGCCCCAAATGCGGACACTATGCCTATTATCAGACATCCCGTCATCCCCAGTGCCCCAAATGCGGCACCCAGGAAGCCATGCACATGGTCAGGATGCATTACTCGGAATTCATGCGGATGTCCTGCGATGAGCGTGACGAATTTCTCTCCAGGGAAATCCTGAAGACCAATCCGTCCCTTATCACCCGGCTGACCGAACCCCATAAGCGCTACAACAGCCGGGAAATCATTGCTGAAATGAACAACGTAATCATGAACCTGGATACAGAAAACAAAATTCTCAGCGATACGGTAAAATGGATGCACGATACTATATGGGAACTGATGCATGAGAAACGGGAATCCGGCCAGGGCAATGGGACGGCACCCGGCGACTGCGGAGGTTACCGGGACTTCCGGGACTGCGGGAACTGCCGGGACCGGGAACCATCGGAGGAATGCATGGAGGTAACAGCGCACACCGGACAAACAGAGGCAGCATACAGTGAGGCCGCAGCAGCCGATATGTCACAGACCGAAGAGGCAGAAAAGGGATACAAACGATAGCTGGCTGCAGCTCCGGGAAATCCAAATCTGAAAACCAAATCTGAAAAACATATAAATTTCCAACTTTATATATCTTTTGTGCAAATAGTGCGTTATAATAGTACATATAAGAAATGTTTTGTGCATATTTTCATTTTTAAGGTTGGAAAGGAGTGGAACTATGAGCCATAAGATTATCACGATAGCCCGTCAGTTCGGCAGCGGAGGCCACGAAGTCGCCCAAAGGCTGTCAGACCAGCTGGGGATTCCTCTCTATGACCGGAATCTGGTGGAGATGGCCGCTGAAAGGATGGGACATTCTCCTGTAAGCATTGAAAAGGCAGACGAGTCCGCACTGTCCTCCTTCCTGGCCGGCTATCAGATTCCCAAGGAGCCTAATTCCGTAACCGGATATGGATTATCCCTGAATGACAGCACTTATGTCACCCAGACCATTATTATAGAGGCACTGGCCCAGAAGGGCCCCTGTGTCATCGTAGGCCGCTGCGGTGATTACGTGCTCCGCAGCCACCCCGACCTGATTGACGTATTTATCTGTGCGGATATGGAAGATCGGGTGCGCCGGATTATGGATCGCTACAGTTTTTCAGAGAGGGATGCTGTCAACGCCATCAAGTCCACGGATCGCCGCCGCAAAAACTATTACGAAAACTACACCAAACGCAAATGGGGCAGCATTGAGTCCCACCAGATGCTGCTTAACATCAGTAAGCTTGGCATGGACAAGACCGTAAGAATCATTAAAGGAATCTATGAAACCCCATAGGCCTGTTTCCAACTGTCCATAAAAGGCAGGCGTCTGAAGGAAAAACCTTCTGGCGCCTGCCTTGTTTTTGTGCATCTGCTTTTTTTCCTGCATTTATTCTCCGGACGTATCTCCCCGTCCCATTCCCGTCTTGGAAATATACCCCTCATACTGCCTCAGCGCATTCTCCTTAAAAGGAGCGCTGACCGTAAACTCCGAACCGTCAAACAGGGTCACCATACGCACACTGAAGGTGGCCACATACCTGAGATTTACGGCATAGGACTTATGCAGCCGTATGAAACCAGCCTGGTCCATGTTGATTTTGGAAAACAAATTTTCTAAGGTGGAATAGCAATGATATGTATGGCCGGCAGTCACAATCTTTACCCGCCGGTTATCACCTTCAAAATAGAGGATGTCTTTTAAAGGTATTCTGTATACGGTCCGGCTTGATTTGAATTCAAAGATTCCGGCATCACCCTCTATCTTTTCGCAAGCTTTATAAAATATATTCTGGAAGTCCTCTGGCCTGATTGGCTTTTTTATAAAATGAAAGGGCTGGAACTGGAACAAATCCAGCGCGTATTCATCCCCGTAAGCCGACATATAGACAATCATGCTCGTATCATTGCCCAGCTCTTCCCGAATGAACCTGCCCAGTTCAATCCCGTTCCTGTCCCTCATCACAATGTCCAGAAAAATCAAATCATAATGCCGTTCCTTGAGTGCTTCCTCAAATTCCTTACCGGTGTTGAATATCTCAACCTCCAGCCTGCGCCCCTCTTTCCATCGCCTGATATAGTCCTCCAGCTGGCTGCACACCTGAAAGTCATCATCACATATTGCTATCTGTATCATGCACCTGTCCCCGTACCGCAATTTTAATCTTTAGTATTTTACACCCCCCTGGTATTATTAATCTTAAAATGTTGAAAAAAGACGATTACACGTTGAAATTTGTCAAAAAATCACCCTCCCAGGGTAATATCCTGGGCCGCGTACCACTTAAGGGCATCTTCCACATGTTCCCTCTTAAAGTCAGGCCAGTAATCATCCACCACATAAAAATCCGAATACACGGACTGCACCGGCAAAAAGCCTGAAAGGCGCCGTCTTCCGCCCCACCGTATAATCAGGTCGATTCTGGAAACCTCAGCTGTTTTAAGTCCCGGCCCTATGGTCTCATCCTTATAGCCCAAATCCCACTCCCAGCTGTAGTTCACCAGGAAGTTAATCTTCATCCCGCCTTTTCCAAAATCATGCCTGGCGGTAAAGGGAAGAAGCTCATGGGGAAACATGGGGGATTTTGTATTTCCCAGCACAAGCAGGCTGGCATCTTCCTTTGCCAGCTCCTCAACCGCCGCCACACAGGCCCTGGTAAATGCCTGTCTCTGGGCGGAAGGACGCTTTGTGTTATCTGTGGTAAAACCATAAAAGGACATTTCCCCAATCCCCAGCTCCCGGCACATGCGGTACAGGGACATTCCAGGTGTAATCCCGTGCCCGTATCCCTCTGATTTATCCATTCCCTGGCCTTTGGCCCATCTCCGGTTTCCATCCGGGATGATTCCGATGTGTTTTGGCAGTCTCATACCATCTCCTCCATTCCTGCTTATATATGGAAAGTATGGTCTTAAATGGAAAATCTATACAAAAGGCTCCAACCGTGTGTTAGTCCTCCATGATTTTCCTGGGTTTATCCGTAATCAGATTATCCGCCCCCGCTTTCCTGCATTTGTCAACAGAGTAGGCGTCATTAACAGTCCAGGCTATCACTTCCTTGCCCAGGGAATGAATACGGCTCACCGTCTCAGGATTAATGAGGTCTATGCTCAGCACAAAATTGTCAGCGCTGGTAAATGCCTCCGGCTGCTCTATGGCCTTGGATGAGATAAATCCAGTCTCCAGGGCCGGGGCCAGCTGCTTTACCGCCTGAAGGGAATGGTAGTCAAATGAAGTGATCATGCACTGGCCTGCCATGCCCTTGTCCTGAATCAGCCCTACCAGGCGCGCAATAAAGTCCTGGGTCTGGTGGTCATTGACTTTTACCTCTATATTCAGCTTTATCTTATCCTTGCAGTAATCCAATACCTCCTCCAGCGTGGGTATCCTGGTATCCTTGAAAAACGGCCCCCAATGGCTGGCGGTATTAATTTGGCTCAATTCCTCATAGCTCATATCCCATATCTTATCCGGCTTTCCTGTCATCCTCATCAAATCCGCATCGTGGAAAATCACCAGGACCCCGTCTTTTGTCTGCGTCACATCCAGTTCAATCCAGTCAGCCCCATTTTCCACTGCGGCTTTAAAAGCCGGCATGGTATTCTCCGGCGCCTGGGTGTTGTCCCCCCTGTGGGCGGTGATTTCCACCTTGTGTCTCCATCCCTCCCCAGTCCGGTCCTTTGCCAGGACCCGGACCGGAATCATGGATACAATCAGCACAGCGCCTAAAAGGGCTGCTGCCATGTGTCTTTTCCGTATTATATTAACACTCCTTACTATACTAACACTCCTTACTATACTAACATTCCGTACTATATCAACCTTCCGCATCATATCAAAGCTCCATCTGTATTCATTTTCAAATGCTGTCTATTCCGGTTCCCCATCCTCCGAAACGTCAAATGCAAGGCGCATCTGGCCGCCGCCGGCAGGACAGACAACTGATTTCATCTCACGCACCGTAATCCGTTCCTCCCCGGTGAGCCGGCCGCACAAAAGGGGCGAGTCCGGGTCATGTAACCTGCGTTTTACCTCCACCTGCTCCGGGCTGAAATTCGCATAGCAATATCTGCAGAGATGGGAGCAGGTGTTGTAAGCGCCGATATCCACGCTCTTGACACAGCCGCATTCCTCCCTCTGGGTACTGTCTTTTTTTACATCCAGGGGACGGCCCAGCAATCCGGCAATCAGCTGGTCATCAATACATTTTCCCTTCTGTATATGGAAACCGGATAAATCCGCTGCCTCCGAACATGTCCGGACGGTCATGCCATGCCGTTCTGCCTCCGGACCCATAAAGGATGCCAGGGATACCATGTCCTCCCCTGTCATTGCCCGGGTCTGAATCCGATCCATCCGTCCTTTTATCTTCCGGTACATATCCAGGAAACTGATGACGCAGGTATGGGTATATCCCTCCAGGCTGCTGCACAGCCGTGAAAACCACTGGAAATGGTACTCCCTGGTATAGGACGGACTGAGAAGCACCGGATCATACCTCCATATGACACGCTCAGGCCCCAGCCTGGCCGAGAGCTCCCGGAAGGTTTTTACCAGCTCATTCTTATGGGGAAGTCCGAGTTCCACATCCGCCCCATAGGGTGTCAGGGTGAACTGGAAATAATAGGGGTATCCCAGCCGGTCCAAAACAGAAAGCCTCTCCATCATAGGCCCCGGGTCCTTTGTCCAGAACACAAAGCAGTCCACGGTGTCCTGGTTCAGAAGAATCTTGCTGACCTGCCCGGGGTTCATGGGGTTCCTTACATACAGGTACCCTTCCTCCAGCCGTTTGAAAAACCAGTCCGAATAAAACGCAGGAATGTCTGTCCTTCTGCTGGCACTGATGATCATGGCGGCTCCTCCCTTCTTTGGCTTACGCGGCAATCTGTGTAGTCTAATATAACATATGGGGTGGATGGAAGCAATCTGTGAGGGAATTAAAATCCTTATATTTGCAGTGAGATATCATAAAATCCATCCGGCGGGCGGAATTTTATTCCCCCGGCCGGATGGATTCAGCTATTTTCACCCGTATTATCTTATCTGCTTATTTTATCTCCCCGCTCTGCTCCTTGGCCCAGTGGTCCACTATGATACTTGGAGCATACACAAACATCATATGCAGTTCCTCTTCACCTGTGTTATACAGAGCGTGTTTTAAATTACCTGGAATAAAGATACAGTCCCCTTCCTTTACCGGCTGTTTCTCCCCGTCCACCTCCATCTCCCCATGTCCCTTAATAATCGTGTAGGACTCCACCGTCTCGTGGTCATGTTCCGGTATGCCGCCGCCTTTATACACCACCACATAGCCCTGGCAGAACTTGCTGCCCTCCATGGCGCCATTCTGGCCCAGTATTACCCTGGTGCGCCGTCCGGCCGGAAATTCGGTCCCCTCTATATCCCATATATTTACTTTTTCCATTTCATTCCTCCAGATTGTCCGGAGTGTGTCTTAGCATCCCGTTCAGACACACTCCGGGAAATCAGATTCTTCACAGACTCCCGTTCAATCAGCCTGCCTTTAAAATAAGTCTGGCTCTTGTGTGCGCAGGTCTGCGTCTTTATCTGCTCCATCAGCTGTTCAAATATGATTCCCGCCGTATCTGCCAGGGAATGACGCAGCGTAGTCAGAGGAGGATCCAGATATTTCACCTGAGGGATGTCATCAAACCCCACTACGGATATATCATCCGGTATCCTTAATCCGCTTTTGGTAATACCCCTGTATACGCCGTAAGCCATAAAATCATTGAACATGAATACGCCTGTGGGACGTTCCTCATGGCGCATCAATTCAAGGGTTTTATAATAGGCGTCGTCCTCGGATTCTACATCGCGGACAATATACTTTTCGTAGTCCTCTATTCCGCACTCCCCAAGGGCTTCCAGTGCTCCTTCCAGACGTTCCCGGTTATATTGGCGGTCTTTATCATTAATATAAAGGGCAATCTTCCGGTGTCCGTTGTCTGTCAGACACTTCACTGCCTGGTAAGCCGCGTCGGCATTGTCAATATTAATACAGGGGGCATCCACATCAAAGGTACGGTTTACAATCACCATGGGAATCTCCCCTATGTATGGTTTCACATGTTCTACATCCTCTGTGGATGCAATATACAGTATGCCGTCTACAAACAGATATTTAAGGGTTTTAAAATACTCCTTCTCCTTTTTCACATCTCCCAGTGCATCACACAGAATCAGGGAATATCCTGCCTTTGTAGCGCATGCCTCCATATATTTTACAACCTCCGGATAATATGGATTCATGATATCCGGTATGATAAGGCCGATCAGCTTGCTGCCGCCTTTTTTCAGGCTCCTGGCAGCCAGGTTGGGCTTATAATTCAAATCACTGACCGCCTTCATCACTTTCTCTTTTGTCTCTGGCTCTACAAATGCCACGCCTGACAGTGCTCTGGATACTGTGCTGGGAGAAACCCCTGCATATTTTGCAACATCACGAATTCCTACCATTGGTATTCTCCTTTAACCGTCTTTTACCTTATAATACCATCTTCACGGTAATCTTTCCAGACATTTTCAAACCAGATTTCCTCGTCGGGAAGGGGTCTTACCGGCCTCCAGGATACGCGGCATTCTTTTCTGTCCGCCTCATAATAAATCTCCTGCAGTACGGTTGTGTCCGTCTCCTCCGTCCTGTTCCTGAACCGCTCATCCAAATGCGGGTTAGGTACCTGCCCCCCGGCATTATATACCAGATAGGATCCTCTGCTGATGCCCACTCTGGCGTCATAATCCCTCAGGGCCTCTAAATATACAAACTGGCTTATAAGAAGATGCTTCAGTTTATACAAATCCTTAAGTACCTCCGGCCCCTTAATCATAACCTTCTGCTCCAGCTGTTCCCTCTGTCTCAGGTTTTCCTCAAGCGCTGTCCGTATCCCTTCCTCTGAGCGGATACATGCACCATATTTGGTCATCCTGATTCCCAGCAGCCTTCGCTGGCCGGCCACATCCGTCATACAGCTTTCAGACCCGCGCAGGACGCGTTCTCCAAAGGCAGTCTCCTCTTCCACCTCCTTCATATGTCTGCTGAGGAACTGCTCCCTGGAGCAGGGTTCTCCTCCATACCGCTTCACAATATACTGGCTGGCGCGTATGGCGCCGACCTGCCCCGCATTCAGTGCGCTTCCTCCGGGACGGTATATGCCATGGGAACCATTAACCTCACCGACCGCAAAAAGATGCCGGATATTGCTCTCCCACCACTGGTTTCCTCCAATTCCCCCGTTGTTATGCTGGGCGCACACAGCTATCTCCAGATACTCTCCGGACAAATCAATGTGATGGCTGCTGTAAACTTCAATGGCCGACGGATTCATATGTTTCAGCCGCTCATAGGGTGTATCCAAAAGAGCCCTGGAATTCTCAAGATATTCCCTTGCCTCACCTGCCAGGTACCGGAACGAGACATCTCCCCCTTCCATCAGCGGGGACGGGTTATGCATGAAATCCAGAAAGACCCGTCTTCCCTTTAAGACTGTCTCCTGATAAACAAGCAGATCAATAAGGGATGATCCCTGCCCTTCAACCTTTCTGGGGTCAAAGGGCCACTGATACCCTTTTAAGAAAATTGCCGTCAGAAGCTGTCTGGGCGTGTCAAAATAATCATTCAGGAATTCCCTCTCATGGCTTCCGTCCTGCTCCGCAGACAGATATCGGGGCAGGCATTGCTGGAATGTCCCTGACAGATTCCACCTGTGTTTTACAGATGCAATTCCAAACTGGGACTCAGTCAGATTCTTTGCAACAGCTCCCGCCTCCAGCAGTACCCCCATTCCGCCTGTCTGGCTGACAGGATATACGCTGGCCTGATACATTCCAGCTTCCCCGCCGGTGGCCCATATAATGTTGACTGCTGAAAATACGGCATACCGTTCATCGGGCGAAGCAGCCTTTTGTTTATTCAGGGCAATGATGCCTGCCGCCCTCTTGTCACCGTCCTTCTCCTCTGTAAGCAGGCGTACTGCCTGATAGCCGTCAAAGAAGGGTATTCCCCGTTCCTCTGCCTGGCGTTCCAAACATTCGGTCATGTATTTGGATGTCAGCGGCCCTGCGGAAATACCTCTCTTAAGAGGATCATGGTCCGTCTTATATCCCACATATTCCCCGCTCTTATTAAAAGGGAAAGGAACTCCGATATCCACCAGATGGTAAAATGCCCTGAGAGAGCCTGCGGCCTCGGCCATGGCAATGTCTCCATCCACACATCCGCCCTCAAACAAGGTTTTTGCCATTTTCCGGACGCTGTCCGGTTCACTGCCGCACTGGGTCATCTTATAGTAGGTCTGTTTGTCTGAACCCGTATTCCTGGAAGTTCCCATGTACCGTCCTTCTGTAATCAGGGCAATGTTTTTCTGCCCCAGCTTATGAAGTGTTACGGCTGCATTAAGACCGGCTGCTCCGGTTCCGACTATGATTGTATTGTATTGATAAAAAGGTATCCTGTTAATATCCATATGCTGAAACCACATCCTATAAACGCCGGATGTGGAACCCTCCATCCACATCTATGTAATTGCCTGTCGTGTAACAGAAATCGTCGGAACAAAACGCCCTGACTGCCTTAGCCACATCCTCCGGAACTCCCCATCTCGCAATGGGGAACATCCCCTGTTTGATTAATTCCGTATACTTTTCTTCCACCTGGCTGGTCATATCGGTACGGATGACTCCGGGCCTTATTTCATATACAAATATGCCCTCAGGAGCCAGCCTGTCCGCAAAAAGCTTGGTGAGCATGGAGATTCCTGCCTTGGAAACACAGTACTCCCCTCTGTTAACGGATGATACCTGGGAGGAGCAGGATGAAATGTTGATAATTGTCCCTCGCTTGCCTCCATACACAGGCTGTTTCATCATCTGCCGTGCCACTGTCTGTGTCATGAACATAGTTCCCTTTGTATTGGTCCCTATTACATAGTCAAAGCTCTCCTCTGTCATATCCAGCAAATCCGTCCTTACCTTCGGCGCCACCCCCGCATTGTTGACCAGCACATGGATTTCCCCGAAGTGTTCTGCTGCTTCCCGGACAATACGGATTCTGTCCTCGGACTTTCCTATATCACCTGCATACCAGGCATAGGAGATACCTGCATCCCGGAGTGTTCTGGTACTTTCCGGATAAAAGGATTCACCGCGTGTAGCCATGACAGCAACCTGATAACCGTTTACCCCCAGTTCCCGCGCAATGGCCAAACCAATCCCCCTGCTTGCTCCTGTTACAAGTGCTGTCTTCATATCCGTTTACCTCCTATTTCATAATCAGTTCAGGCAGCGTCATTGTCAGCGCCGGAATGAAGGTCACAAGCAATAATGTGATGAGCATGGGAATATATAACGGCAGCATGGCCTTTGAAACTTTTTCAATTTTCATATTTCCAATGGCGCATCCTGTAAACAATGCTGTTCCCACAGGCGGTGTACATAATCCGATTCCCAGATTCAGCATCATCATGACTCCAAACTGGATGGGACTCATTCCAAATTTTGTCACAACCGGAAGCAGTATGGGAGCCATAATAAGCACCAGAGGCGCCAGGTCCATAACGCATCCCAGCAAAAGCAGAATCAGGTTGATCAGAAGCAATACCACAATCTTGTTGTCGCTGATGCCAAGAAGCAGGTTTGTGGCCAGGGTGGGGACATTCAGATATGCCATCACCCAGCCGAAGGCGCCTGCCGCGGCAATAAGCGCATATACCATGGAAAGGGTTTTAATGGTATTTCCCAGCACTACCGGAATATCCTTAAAGCGAAGCTCCCTGTAAATAAAAAATCCTACGAACAGGCAGTAAATACAGGCGACTGCCGCTGATTCCGTGGCGGTGAAAAAACCAGCTGATACGCCGCCGATGATAATAACCATTGCAAGCATTGCGAAAAATGTATCCTTTGTAACCCTGAGTGCTTCCTTAAAAGGCAGCTTCTTTCCTTTGGGATAATGCTTTTTCTTGGAAATGATATAACACATTCCCATTATGAAAACCCCCAGCATAATACCCGGGATATAACCGGCGCAGAACAGGCTTCCCACAGACACGCCTCCTGCCACCATGGAGTACAGTACCATGTTGTGGCTGGGCGGGATGATCAGTCCCTGACAGGAGCTGGCCACGGTAACTGCTATGGAAAAATCCTTTTCATATCCAGCCTCCTCCATCATGGGTATTTCCAGGGCTCCCAGGGATGACACATCGGCAATGGCAGAACCGGAGATACCGCCGAACAGCATGGATGCCAGTACATTTACATGTGCCAGACCTCCGGTTATCTGCCCCACGCATACATTTGCAAAGGCCAGCAGGCGGCTGGATATACCGCCTGCAGCCATGATTTCCCCCATAAGGATGAAGAAAGGGATTGCCAGCAGTGAAAATGAGTTAAGCTGTTTGGACATTTGCTGCACCAGGGTCATGACAGGCACCTGGATATACAGCATGGTGAAGGCTGTGGATATAATCATTGAAAAGGTAATAGGGCATTTAATCATAATAAGCAGCACAAAGGTTATGAGAAGGATTGCGATAGCTATATTTGGGTTCATTCTTTTTCCTCCTCCTCTCTGTTAAACTTACCCGCATCATCGGTTTTCTTGTATTTCTTCAGGCCCATTATATCCAGGACCGTAAAGTAGATAATGGCAACGCCGCTGACCGGTATCATAATATACATAAGAGATGACGGCCATTTTGTTACCGGAAGCCTCGAATCCATGGTAGACAGCACCATCCGGACCCCGTAGACAGTGAAGAAAGCGCCTACCAGCAGCGTAATAATCCGGTTCAGCACATCAATCACATTCCTGATCTTTACCGGAAACTTATCATAAAACAGCTCTACGCCGATATGCAGGTTCTTTTCCGCCCCAATGGCAATGCCCAGGAACGCCATCCAAATCGTAAGCAGCAGCGCCACCTCCTGGTTCCAGCGGATATTGGTCCGCAGTATATTCCTGCAGAATACCTGGGCGCATATGATTACGATTACAACGGCCAGGACCCACCTTGCATAACCATATATAACCTTGTAAAACAGATTGAAAATATCAATTAGTACCTTCTTTATTCCTTTCAGCATCTTCAGTCTCCTATATGCCAGTCCCCTACTTGCCTGCTTCTACAATCTGGTCAATGATGTCCTTATAGGCGCCGCCTTCATAGGAATACCAGATTGGCTCACAGGCGTCCTGGAACGCCTTTAATTCTTCCTCAGTCAATTCAGTGATTGTGACATCCTGCTCCAGCAATTTCTGTTTGGATTCTTCCTCTGCCTCTGCCCACAGCTCCTTCTGGTACTCCCAGGATTCCAGAGCCGTGTCATCAATAATTTTAAGATCTTCTGCACTCAGTTTTTCACGTGACTTTTCGCCCATGACCAGGATGTCGGCCGACCTTGTATGATGGTCCTCCACAAAGTAGGGAGCCACTTCAAAATGGGACTGGTCCAGATAATTGACGATGGAATTCTCAGCAGCGTCCACAACGCCGGTCTGGAGCGCGGAATATACCTCGGAATACGCTGTCGCTACCGACTGGCCGCCTAAAGCCTCCACCATGGACATCATCAGTTCGGACTGCTGTACTCTTACCAGCATACCCTTCATGTCCGCAGGGGAATGGATTTCCTTTTTGGTGTTATAGAAACATCTGGTTCCTCCGTCATAGTAGGTAAGGCCGTAAAGCTTCTTTTCCTTCATCTTATCCCCGCGCAGGATTCCCATACCGATATCCCCGCCATGTACCTTCCAGAAATGCTCTGTATTTTTATAAATATAAGGCATCATTAAGGCATTGTACTCATCCACAAAATTAGTCATGGTGGACAGATCGGCTTTTACAATATCCATGCCGCCATACTGGAGCTGCTCCAGGCAGGAGATGGCATCTCCAAGGGTTCCGTTGTTGTACACCTCAATGTTGACCCGTCCGTCTGTGCGCTCCCTTACCTGGTCCGCAAACCACTCCACGGCTATAGTGGTACAGTTTCCATCCGGCTGGTTATTGGAAAGTTTTAAGGTGACTGTGTCACCGGATGCCTCAGTCTTGCTCTCCTCCTTATTCTCCTCCTGTGCGGCAGTATCTCCTTCTGTTTTTTCCTCTGCCTTAGCCTCTGTCTGTGTCTCTGAGCCGGAGGATGGTGCCGCTGTGGTTCCTGCATTTCCCCCTCCGCATGCTGTCAGTGTCATCACAAGACCCAGTGCCATCATAACGCTTCTTTTCTTCATTGTATTCTTCTCCTTTTATTCCTGCGCGTAACGCGCATAATTAACCTGTTACCTGGCAGAATACCCGCCGTCTATCGGAATCATGATCCCGGTTATATAATCCGATGCCCTGGAGGCAAGAAATACTGCCGGACCCTCAAAATCATCGGGGGTTCCCCAACGTCCTGCCGGAATTCGCTCATCCATGGGCTGCCGCCGCTTTGAATCACTCCAGATTGCCTTTGTAAGCTCTGTGGCTATGTAGCCCGGCGCAATGGCATTGACGCATATACCGTAAGGTGCAAATTCATTGGACAATGCCCTCGTCATGCCCATGACCCCGTGTTTGGAGCAGGTATAACCGCTGACCTCAACACCTCCGAAGGTGGTAAAAAGAGATGCGGTATTGATGATTTTCCCTTTCATCCCTTTTTCCCGAAAGTGAATGGCGGCCTTCTGGGACAACCGGTACGGCGCCTTCAGATTAACAGCAATCACCTTATCAAACATCTCTTCCGGATATTCAAATGCATTCTTCCGAAACTGCATACCTGCATTATTGCACAGGATATCCACATGACCGGCTTCTTCCAAAAGGCGTATCCACACCTCATCCACATCAGAAGAAACTGACAAATCCACATGGTAACACCTGCACTCCCGCCCCAGATTTTCAACTGTCCTTCTGGTATCTTCCAAATCCCCGATATCTAGCGCAATGATATCTGCTCCTGCCCTGGCAAGCCCGGCTGCCATACCTTTGCCGATGCCTGTTGCACAGCCTGTAATCACTGCCTTTTTCCCTGCAAGAGAAAACAATGAATCCATATGAAATCTTAACCTCCCCTCCCATGAAAACGGTTTCTTGTATCGTTATGTACATATTAACTCATGAAAACGGTTTCGTCAAGAGTAAATTGTAGATTTTTTAAATTATAATAAACAATATAAAAAAATGGAAAGGGATGAAGATTTTACCCTTCTTCCCTTTCCGTCTCTCCTGTAATCCCTGAAATCTATTATTAATTGGTTCTCCCTGTTCATCCCTTCTCCCGCTTCGCCGCCAGCAGCCTGTCCAGGTAAACAGACTTGAACTGTTTGCTGGCCATGGCCTGCTTAAGCGGCGGCAGCTCCAGGATAGCGCTGAACAGGGCGGCCATGGCCCTGTGGTTGGAAAACGCCTGGTTGTCAAACACCAGATTGGCCAGTGTTCCCTTCTCAATGGCCTGAAGAACAAATCTGTGGGTGCTGTTCACCGGTGTGATGATCTGCTCCGTCCTGCGCTCCATGTGAATGGCCTTGACGCCGCAGTTCCTGGCGCATACGCCGCAGCCCAGACAAATATCCTTATCCACCACGGCCCGCTTCCTTCCGTTTTCTCCTTCCTCCATGGATATAGCCAATACCGGACATGCCTTTGCGCACTTTCCGCAGCCAACGCACTGGTCCCCGGTAATATCAGGAATATAATTGGTGGTGGCCACCGGCTGCATGGGACTGAAATGCCTGGCAGCCTGGAGCGCCTCACAGCAGCACCCGCAGCAGTTGCAGATAAAAGCCGGGTGCTCCCGCACATTTTCCCCTATCTGTACCAGATTGCTGGCGTAGGAGCGTTCCAGCGCATCCAGCGCCTCCTCCCTGGAGATAAGTCTGCAGTAATCCCCGTGCTGGGCCAGGGAACGCGCCACATTGTCAAAGGTCAGGCATACATCCCAGGGAGCGTTAATCTCGCAGGGATGGCCTGCGTGAGACATTTTATGACGGCAGTAGCATAGCCCCAGACCGATATACTCTGCCTCCTCCACGATGTGGGTCGCCCGCTCATAATCCAGGATGTGGTTCATCTTGTCATTGGTCAGAACCGGCTCCTGGACAAACACACGGCCCAGCTTTGTCTCCGTGGCATAAAACAAATCCTTGATAAAATCCTCCTCCACATTCATATACTGGTAATACAATTCACTGAGATACTTTTGGTCAATATCTCCCCTGGTCCTCATCAGGGCAAATTCAATAAACCCGGCCATTGGCGGGGGCATCACGAATTTCCGCACCCCCTTGTCCCAGGAGTCCACCAGCAATGCCTTGCCGCACAGATGATCTAACAGCTTTTCCGCCTTATACTCCGAAGTCCCCCATATCTTTGCCGCCTTTTTTATGGTAAACGGGCGAACCGGCAGCAGCGCCACCCATTTGGCCTCCTTTTCAGAATATAGGACCTGCAGTATCTTATACAGTGTCTCAGAGGCCGGGGCCCCCTGGGTAAACCAGTTGATACGTTCACCCAGGTTCCGGTATGCGTCACGGGTTGTAAGATGTCCCATTGTCTTTACCTCCTCCTTGGATTTTCCTTGATTGTTCCCATTTTTTCCTCTGCCATACCGCGGAGTGACTGAACCCTCATTCCTGTCAGATAAACCGCGTCATGCCCGGGCATGGAACAACCGCTTCACCATCTACTTTAGCACTGCAAAAAATAATATTCAACAGAAAGTACATCACATGCTTCCTTTCCACAAAATCCTGTTTTGTTTCGTTGTTCTATACCATTCATCCGCCGAATCGAACATATGTTCTGATTTTTCTTGACAAAATCCCCCCTCAGTGATATCTTTAAAATACATCACAGATTTCCTTTTCCACATGAGAGGTGGAAAATATGCAATATTACATACGCATTGATAACCGGAATGTATACGTGTCAGAAGAAATTTATAAACTATACTGCAAAGGCGAGCGGAAGGAGCGGTATTTCCGGGAATCAGATATTCATAACAAGACATTTTATTATAATGCACTGGACACAGAAGATTTTAACGGCTGTGATCTGTTTCAGGACACCCGAGCCAAGCCTGTGGATGAACAGGCAGAGGAAGCTCTGGAGCGCTCTCTGCTCTTTGAGGCCATGAAGGACCTGGACCCCAGAGAGAAGGATATCATACGCCGTATTTACTGTTACGACCAGTCCCTGCGCCAGATTTCCAGGGAAACCGGAGTTCCCGTAACCACCCTTCATTACCGTCATGGAAAGATCCTCCGCAAACTGCGCAGCCTCATGGCCTGAAGGGAAGGTGCTGCACAGATTCTCACAGGCATTTAGGCCAAAAGGCCGCCCGGGCCCACATTCAGGTATCTGTTTCACATGCCTGTCGGCTTTGGACGGCCTTTTCTATCCGGTTTTAATCGAACATATGTTCTGTATATCGGATGAATCTTGTAACCACCCCATGAATGCTTTTAACCGGAACAAAGGAGGAATCTGGTTTGAATATTGTTATATCAACTGAACATAATCAGCTTTTCAGACAACTTTACACAGCTGCAGACGCAGCCATCTCCAACCGGCATCTGCGGGGCATGGAGCTATATGCCTTCAGAAGCCTGACACCGGAAGAACTCATCAAGGAAGCTGCCGGCTCTCCCGCAGATCTGTGGCTCATGTTCTTTGACAGCGACAGCCGGCCTGACTGGCCGGATGTACTGAACAGGCTTACATCTTTCAGCAGTCAAATTATGGTCTGCATAGTGAGCAGTGATTACAGCACCGCAGCCCGTCTCATCAACAGCCACTCTGTCCGCGGCGTTGCAGGTTATATCCATCCTGTCCATGACAACTTAGAGCGCTCCTGCCTGAACATCCTGACCTATCTGAACCGCCGTGTAACTTCTGCAGATGGATTTCTAATCGTGCACGGCAGCAGCCGTGACACCCGGCTTTCCTTTTCCAGCATCTATTATATAGAAACTGTAAAAGGAACTCATATGTGCAATATACACTGCTCGGACGGAGTATATACCTTCCGTTCCGGCATAAAAGAATTGTCAGAAAAGCTGAAGCCGCCCTTTCGTCAGGTCCGGGCATCCACCATAGCCAATCTGTCAAATGTCCGGTCCTTTGAACCAACCCAGGGCATTCTTTCCTTTACAGGCGGTATTTCATGCTGCTGCTCCCGCAGCTACAGGCATGATGTGTCCGATTATTTCCGCAGGCATCCGCGTCATGTGCATGCGGAAGGGGATATGGCGGAAAGGGGACCCGGGTGACGGGAAGGCGGCAGGGAGAGAATACGGCAGTGAAAAGACCATCCGAAACACATAATGCGGACACTTTTATGCCGAGCACATTAAAAGGGCAGAGATTCCCACATCTGCCCTTTCCTTTCACATCTATCTATAATTACCTGACATTTCCCTGGGGCAATACCAACCACCGCCCTTCTGTCCCCTGTCATGATAAAAATAACTGCCGTTCCATCATCCGCCGTCTGGTGAGTCCCTCCAGTACCTTTCCTGCCGCTTTGTTCCATTTAGGAAATTCATCCGCTGCCCCTTTCACATCACCTGCGTGCAGACGCTTCAAGAGCGTACTGTTCCTGAGAGCGCCTGCCCCCAGATTATAGGCAAAGCTTACCAGGGCGTCAAACTGGTTTTGGGTTACGCTGCACTCCAGCACCTTATTTACAGCCTTCTCAAAGGCCCTTAGGTCCTCCCTCAAATATGCCTCTGCCTGTGCCTGGGTAATCTTCATCCCCATGGACACGCCGGCCGTATGCCCATATCCAATGGTGGGGACCCCTGCTGCGCAGCGGTACGCCTCCAGACGGCAGCCCTCAAACTGTTTAATCAGGCAGATACCTGCATCCGATATCCTTCGTTCTCCCTGGGCATATCCCGCTTTACGATCTGCTTCTGAAGCGGTTCCTGCCTTTGTGACCGGAGGCTGCACTGCACCAGCCGTATATTCGCTGCCCTCGTACGCTGCCAACGCAGGGTTTTTTCCTTCTGTTTTGCCAGGTAATGTATGTTCCGGCTCCCTGCCGTCTCCATTTTCCACCGATATTCCTCCCGTACTAATGGGAATCTCCGCGGATTCTTCTTCCGGAAAATGCAGTACGCCGTTTTTGTCCACCTGTACTATAAACCGTGTCCCAAGCTTTGCCATCTGTCCATCCCGGTTAAAGTAATACGGCTTTCCTTTGATAAGCTGAAGGCCCTTAACCATTGCGAAATCCGCCCCAAAATAATACCAATTATCTTTATAAAGATACCAGTTATTCCGCACCGCATGACCGGAACCGTCGAACCAGAACCACTGGCCTTTGTCCTGATACCAGTCATTGGCCACATACCGTTCCGGTTCCAGATAAAAACGGACCCCTCCGTCTTCTTTGACCCATCCCGTGGGATGGACTGATGGAACTGCTGATTCACTTACCTGCTCTGAATAGTTAATATCCTTAAGTTTCAGCACACTGACCCAGGGTGTATCCTGCGCCCTTGTCTCCACCGTACCGTAATTGATTCCCTTGGCCTCAATGCATGTTCCGTCCCCAATGTACACCCCGATATGCCCTGGCTTCCATAGAGCCCAGCCTGCCATTGTTTCATTCAATGCTCCTATGGGCTGTACCTCACGGGCAGTCTCCTTATAATTGGCGCTTCCCCTCAATATACCGGTGCACCAGGTAATCAGGCCGGAACAATCCGTACAGTGCTTTCCCATAAAACTCCTGGCCTTAGTTATGTACTGGGGTGTATAGACCTTTGGGTTTTCCGCTGCCAGCTGTTTCAGCAGCGCTTCCGTCAGGACCTGCCCCTTCATGCCGAACACATATGGTGTGCCCAGCTTTCCCTTGCAGAATTCAATCAATTCCCTGCTTGTCTTGCTCATAATTTATTTTCTCCTCTCTGTTCATGAACCGGTATCTTCTGTCTCTATGCCGGTAAAATCCGTATAGTAAATATTCTGCCGTACGTCCATCAGCATGAAACCGTAGAAATATCCATCCCCGGATACAGGTACTGTCTCTAAAAGCATGTCATCCGGTTCTTCTATATAAAATTCAGTTCCCATATAGTAGCTGTCCGTGTAGTACCTGTCCTCCGTGATTTGGTCTGGATTATGACCCGTCTCTCCGTGAGAGCTCCCGGCAGTATTTCCGGTTTCATCTCTGATTTCATCTTTTGTTTCATCGCCGGCTTCATCTTTGGTCTCATCTTTGGCCCCATCTTTGGCCTCATCTTTGGCCTCATCTTTGGCCCCATTTTTGGTCCCATCTTTGATCCCATCTTTGGCCTCATTTTTTGCCTCATCTTTGGCCTCATCTTTGGCCCCATTTTTGGCCCCATTTTTGGCCCCATCTTTGGCCCCATCTTTGGCCTCATCAACCGGTTCCTCCTCCACGTCCTCCATATGTTCAACCAGATAAAGCGGAGTCACCCGATCCCCCTCCTTTAACTCATAAATCTGCTTTGCGGCCTCGGAGGTCTGCCCTGCAGGTGTCACGGAAAGAACCTGCCCGTCTTCATGCTCCTCGTCAAACCCTATCCGCATCGTGCACAGCTCCCCATTATACAGAACCGGGGCCATATATTCCGTGTATGCATCCAGATTCATGGTTTCAATCAGGCAAAGTACCTGCCCCTTCATTCCCATATAGCTGTTCTCCGGAGCTGCCCGCAGGGTACCGTCCACGCCAATATCCACATCACTGTCTGTGCAGAGAAGGTAGTAGTTCCCGTCATCCCCCACAGGACAGAATACAGCCAAATACGCTCCTGTCACGTCGGAAACATCCTCGGGGGCTATGCTGATTTCCACTGTACCGTCCTTATGCGCATTTATGTCCCCCCATTCCACGCCGCTTTCCCGGGCCAGATACGCCGCATATCCATCCGTCAGCTGCCTGTAGGCACTGCAGAATCCTGTGGTATCATACGTTTCAAGATCCTCGCTCAGATAGGGGTTGGAACCGCTTGGCAGGTATATAGTAAGACCGCTTGGATTCCCGGGATAGCCTTTGGCCCACTGGTCCGTCACAAGCTTCCCCATCCGCTCCTTCAATGTCTGAAAGGCGCTTTCATCCTGATATACGCTCTGGCAGGCATCCAGGAATTCCAGTACATCCACCAGCTCCGGAGAACCTCCCGCCTGTCTGCTGCCAAATGCCAGCATTTTCATTCTGTCCTTTCCCAGCTCCCTGTACAGCTCTTCCCGCAGTTCCTGGGGTATCCCGTCCACATATTGGTGAAATACCTCATGAAACGCCGGATATTCCTTCATATCCAAAAGGCTCATGGCAACAGGCGCAGTACCTGAGGCATAGTAGGCATCATAGGCATCCACCATAGACCGGCCCACTGCTTCTCCCCATTCCATATCAGACGGCAGACTGTCTCCCAGAGCTGTCATCCAGCTGTAATCATATCCATCCTGAGGTTCCAGCTCCGGAGATGCAATGACATAGCCGGCCCTTCCCTCCAGACAGTCAGCAATCTCCACGCTTCCCATAAGGCAGGCGTCAAACGCCACAAAGTCAAACGCTTTGTCTGCCATAACAGAATGGTCCAGAGCCTCTCTTATCTCCTCTAACGAGAGCCCGTCCCCGTCAAAATGACTGTCGCTTCCGTATCCACCCACCGGACCTCCTCCATGATTCCACAGTATCAACCCATAATGGTTGGCCGGATAAGACTGGACGCCGTAATTGACAAAATCCGTCAATGTATCCGCATCCCCCATGTTCCTGATTTCCATGGGTTCCATGGAGGATATCCCATCCTCTGTCAGAGAAAATCTGGCATAGGGTACACCATCCATTTCATCCAGCTCCCACCGGGTGGAACCGCCTGCCTCAACCACCACATGAAGAGAGGGAAAATTTTCCTCCTGTCCCGCCGTCCTCAGGGCATCCATCATTTCCCTGAGGTCCGCTGTGGCTGCTCCATAATCCCCTTCCAGGTCGCTTCCGTTCATGTAAACCATGATTGTACTGTCCGCCGCCTCTGCGGCCTCTGTATACTCCTTTACCTGTATGCCCTGACGCTCAGAGCCGCTCACCGTATAGAGAGCGGCACCTGCCAGCAGGGCGCTGAGGGCCGCCGCGATTCGCGGCGCAGTGACCCTCTTTCTTTTTTCATCCATCTGCCAATCTCCTTTTCATTATCTGTTCAAAATCATTTTTCTGCTTCGTGTTTTAACGCCTCGCATCTTACCTGTTCACAGCCTACAGCCTGCTGTCATACCTGCCCTTGCGGCTCCTGTTCCTCATTACGCGCACATTTTCAGAAGTCCGGGCCCCAAATTCCTGCCTGGCCTCGTCCATATACTGGTGAATCAATCCCTCCCGGGAAAGATTAATGTAATTCTTGCCGCTGCGGTCCACAGGAAAGCTGCGGTACATGGCTTCCTCGGTCTTATTCAGCACGCGCTCCATACTCCCCTCCGCCGCGGACAGCGCCTTCTTCTGTTTCTGCTCACCTGTTTTCTGCTTTTGAAGCTCTGCATACACCAGCATCTGTTTTCTCTGGCTCTCCACCGCGGACATGCTCTTCTTTACCTCATCGTACAGCAGCTTTGCCTGGTCGTAATTGCGAATGACATCCTTCAGCTCAGACAGCTCCTCATCCCGGAACACGCCCTCCTTTTCTTTCAGGGTAATCTTGCGCTTTAATCCCCCCATGGAGCCGGACAGCGCCTTCACGTCCCCGGCCTGTTCCCCCGTACTCAGGATACCGCCCACACAGTCCAGGGCATTCATATACTCCTGGTTCATCTGGTCAAAGTCAGACATGGGTTCGCTAAACTCCCTGATATAGGCTTCCTGCATGGAACGCATCAGCCTTGTGGAAGATTTCATCTGTTCCCTGGCACCTGCCAGGCGTCTGCACTGCTCTTCTATGGTATACGTCTCATGGCTGTACCGCCTGAAATTGCTGCGGAAAGCCCCGTCCTCAATGTGGTCCAAATCATTCTTCATCTGCCCGTTCATATTACCTGATACCGCGCCTGCCGCATCGGATTTCAGGGCAGAGTGGCCCATCTTTGTCTCGTACCGGTAGGTCTTTCCCAGGGCGACAAACTCAATGGATGCCCTGAATTCCTGTTCGCTCATATTAGCCTTGCCGTACAGCTCCAGCCGGTTGATATAGAAGAATGACAATGCCCCCTGTATCACGGCATTGACCGCTTTCATGACGCCTTCTCCCACCTTACCAGCCAACTGCACTGCGGCTTTGGCCACCTGAAGGGCGGCTGTGGCCACTCCAATTGCCACATATATGCCGGCCTTGGCCACCTCATAGGCTCCTATCTCAATTCCCTTTGCAATGGCCACAAATGCCTTCTTCCACCACTTGGCATTCCTGATGGAGCGTTTGCAGTCTTCAATTTTACGGTTCAGGGAATCAATCTGGCCATACAGTTCATTCACATGGGCCTGGGCCCTGTCGATCTCCCTGGTAGCATTCTTAATCTTATCCCTGAGCCGGTCAATGGCTCTGTTTATGCTCTCCTGCACCGCCTTCAGTTTTTCCGCCAGCTTGGACGTATCAATCACCAGACGGAATTCAAACCCGCCCCGGTTAAAATCCTGGTAATTCACCTTCAGATGAATGCTTACATCAAAAATCGCCAGCCAGTTAAACCGCACATCAATGGATATAAGCCCCTTACAGAAGATAATCCTGGTTTCAAAATACAGGATGGACAGCAGTTCAATCCGTCCGTCCAGATAGAAGGTCACATCCTTCTTGCCTGCGGACAGGAAGAATACAATCCCTCTCTGCTCCTTACCCATAAACTGCCTCAGCACACTGTCCGCCGGCACGGGAAGGGCTTCTCCGGACTCCTGCCCTGCTTGGGAGGGACCTAATTTCAGGAATCCCAGATTAACCTCCGGTATGCGTCCATACGCCAGCACCCCATCCCCCTCCCGGAAGGAAAACAGAACCTCGAACCGGACCTTGAAAATCTCAATGACTCCGCATACAAAGATTCCCCGCTCCACCGTGTAACTGCCCAGCCTGGTATTTACATCCGCATAGTAGAACTGGGCCGTAAGCTTTATACCGCCTGAACCGTCTATGTAATAATGCCGCATCCGCCGCTGGTCCACCAGGTCCACTCCATCCCCGAAGGGAGACGCCTTTACCTGATCCCTTTCCAATACCAGGCTGTTATCATGGATTCTCTGGTTAAATGCCTCTGCCAGCCGGGCTCCGTCCGCACGCTTAACCATTTCCCGGTCAAATGCCTGCATGTCCTGGAAAGGAAGTCCCAATATACGTATAAAATCAATGCTGTCAAGACCGTCAAAGGAACATCCCAGCAGATTCCTCACCAAAATGGGAATGGACAGGTCACTGACTGCTGCGGACAGCAAATCCAGCTTTGGGACCGACCCTGCCACAGTAAGCATTACAG
The DNA here is from genome assembly GCF_020554465.1 of Enterocloster sp. 210928-DFI.2.20. Classification (NCBI taxonomy): domain Bacteria; kingdom Bacillati; phylum Bacillota; class Clostridia; order Lachnospirales; family Lachnospiraceae; genus Enterocloster; species Enterocloster sp. 210928-DFI.2.20. The sequence continues at coordinate 16,667 of NZ_JAJCHK010000022.1, read as the reverse complement.
CCCCAAACAAGTGGATTTCCCTTATATAAAGATTGGCAAACATGGCAAAGGACGGCCCCCGGTCAAACCCTACGGCCAGACAGGTATCCCCTATGGAAAAGGGACCAGCCAGAGGAATGGGTTCCCTGACCTCTCCAAAGGCCTCCACCATAAAGCGGGTTCTGGATATGCCGCAGTTAACATGAAACTCCATATCCGGCACAAAAGCAAACCGAAAGGAGCCCTGAAGGGCCAGGGACAAGGCCCTGCTTCTTAGCTCAACTGCCAGACACATATTCCTGCTCTCCATGAAACTATTTTTAGATGCAGGTATTGCCGCCATGCACAGAAATCCATCTTCACCCGCCCCCAGGAAAAGCTGCGCCTCCTTAAGGCCGAACAATTCCCTGAGCGCTTTCTCAAACACGCTGTCTCCATTCAGTTTTAAATGGGAGTAGGTAAGAAGGCTGCACCTGTCAATCCGGGCCGGAAAGGCCTCTGCTCCCGGCGCCTCAGCCATCAGGTCCCGGGGACTCAGCCCCTTTCCCACACGTCCAAAGAAATAAAACTCCTCCATCCCAAAAAAGTCCGCTGCCTTTTTTACTGCATCCATAAGGGATGATACCTGGGCATTTCCCCCATTACTGTCTGCTGAAAATGAAAAAAGAATGGCTGCGCTTCCCCTGCCTGCTGCTGCCTTGAAATACAGCCCTGGTTCTCCATAACCCAGGGCTGTGATTCCATGAATGCAGGAAAGAGTGGCGCGTTGACTGGAAGCATGTACCAGGCCGGAGGCGTATGCCTCGAATTTAGAAGCCATTTCACTGTTCACAGCCTCCAATAATCCTGCGGGCCCCCTCTGGTCCATCTGCAGTTCCCCGTAAAATGACATTTCGTTCTTATCATACCAGACAGCCAGCTTGGCCGGACAGCCCTTGACGGCTCCCTCCACGGCTATACTGCACGACATCTGCCTCTGGTTCATTCCTGCCGCTCCTTTCCTGCAATCGTTCCATGATGCTTTGTCCATTGCTTAATGTAATGCTTTAAATGCTGCTTTGAATGCTACTTTGAATGCTGCTTTGAATGCTGCTTTGTCTGCAGCTTCCAAAACTGTGTTTCCTGCGCTACTTAGCGGCCTGACTCTTGTCCGGCAGTGCGGCCACGCCCAGATATTCGTCCACAGTAATCAGGGCCATCTTGTCCACTACCTTCTTTCTGTCCGTATTCCAGACAGAAATGGAAAGGTTGGTCACATCCACAATAGGCTTAATAGTTTCCGGTACCAGACCTTCTGTTACCACCTGCAGCTGAAACGCATACTCCAGTACAGAGTTCTCTCCCTTTTTACAGATGTACAGATACGCCATCTGCAGCCTGATTACAATATCTTCCAGTTTCATGGATGTGGATCCGCCGCCCTCCTTGGCGGCCTCGGTCATGGCTGTCTCAAGCTGGGTCGTATCCACGGCAGTATCACTGCCAGACACACCCTTGGCCATCTTCTTGATATCGTCAATCAGATCCTTTACCGAAATCCCACTGTCCGGCGTCTGTTCTGACGGAATCAAAAGAACTGCGTATCCTCCCTCATTTTTTTCATACATGGCATGAAGCTGGGTCCCAATCAGGGAAAAGTCAATACCTATTGAAGCTTTTAATGTGTTGTTTTCCATTCTGCTGCTCTCCTTTTCTTAGATTATTTTGTATTCTATCTATCTCAATGCAGCCCTCCGGATGACTGCAAAACCATCATACCGCTGAAATGGCGCCCACTGCGCCTTGACGGCATCCTTTGAATGATTACCGGCATGAATGGCTGTTAATTGCTGAAACCATATCATGTTTCTGATGTAATATCCTGGCACTGCTCTAACCAGGGTGTGATTTTATCAATTCGCACCATCCTCTTCGGCAGAAAAAATGGTGTTCTGCATGTAATGACCCGCTCCACCTCATCCATTGTTTTCTGCAATTTGCGTGTCCATTTTCCCAATTCTTCCCAGGTGTCTCTGTCTCCTCCCTCTGCATACAATATACATTCTTTCTCTGTAAGCTCCATTCCGGTTACCGTATCATGGGTTCTCCAGACCAGCCGGCTGTATGAATCTGAAATCATCTGTTCCTCCCCACCAAGAGTACTGTTCCTGTCACGGCACAGATCCATCTCATCCGCCAGGCGTATGATACCCGCAATGTAAGGAAGACAGACAGACTCGGTCCCTATTTGAAATGCTGCGGGAAAGGCATTTTCATCCCACAAATCCGTTTTTCTGTGTCCTCTTACTGCCTGCATAACAGGAAATACATACTCTTTCCGGATTTCAAAAATATCACTGTGTTTTTCCACAAGCAGGGCGCTGAATTCCTGATGATATTCCCGGATCAACTCTGCTTCTCTGCCCTTGGCAGGATATAGTTCCCCGCACAGCACAGGGGCCAGTCCCTCAAAATCAGCTTTTGAAATCCCCATACCCAAATCATGGAACAGAATTCCCGTCAAAAGCACATACAGCTCGCTTCCATTCAGCTGCAGCAGACAATCTCCCACCAGCTGTCCGGCCAGATTCATAATATTCAGGCAATGAAGGCTGCTGTGGTCCGTGTACTGGGGAAATACGTTCCTGTACCGGTCCAGCATCATACAGGCTCCGGTGGAAGCTTCCAGATAGTTTCTGTGAAGGCTGGGAGAACACTGCTTCAGGCGTTTCTGCAAAGCGAACTCCCATTTTTCTGTAGCAGTATGGTTTATGTACGTATCAGTATGTTTTATATCTTGTTCCTTGTGATTCATGTATATATCACTCCTTCTGCTGTTCATAAAATTGGGTTATATGATGGACGCTGTACGGTCCTGATCTTTTCTTATAATCTCTGACTGTTTTTTTCTTATAATGTCTGTCTGTAGTCTCTTGCCGTAGCCTCTTTGCCGCAGTCTCTTACCATCGTCTCTTGCCGCAGCCTCTTACCATCGTCTCTTGCCGCAGCCTCCTACCATCGTCTCTTGCCGCAGCCTCTTACCATCGTCTCTTGCCGTAGTCCCTTACCATCGTCTCTTACCGTAGCCTCTTACCATCGTCTCTTACCATAATCTCTTACCATCGTCTCTTGCCATAATCTCTTACCATAATTCCGTACTACATTCTCCTGCTGAAATCCCTTCTATAAATATCCGCCATATATGTCCACGCCGTATTTTCCCTGTCATCCATTAGGCCTTCTCCTTCCGCCCTGTTCCTGTCTGTATGACGAATGGCTGCTCTCCTCCTTCTGCCACATCTGGTTCTCCTTAAGAGACAAATCTTCCAGTGCGTTTAAAAACATCTGGTCTCTCTTTTTCCGGTCTCTATAATTCCCTACGCCCAACATGTAGAAAGAAGTTTCGCTTTTCAAGCGCTCCGCATTGGAACGGTAGCGAATCATATTTTCATGCCATCCGAAAATGCCGGATAAACCTCCAACAATCCCCGACAAACCGGATAATGCCGTGATACACAACTGCCGCATCCCGTCGGAAAGCATGTTGCCCGGAATGGAATTCAGAAGAAGTATGAGAGTCGGCATAACAATTCCCATACAGGCAGACATATAATAGAAACACTGGCACCGGTTCGCCATGACCATGTACCACTCCAGCCTGTTAATCAGCCGTTCCCTGATATACGGGTCTTTGACATGCTCCTCAATACTTTTTAAAAATGTTCTGTCATTTTCCATGTTGTAACTGTCCAATTCTAATAATCTCATTTCACTCTAAGGACCTCCTTCGGATTATACTCATGCTACCATGATACACCTAGTTCAGGCTGAACCGGTTATTAACGGCGCGGTTGAGCGGGAGGGCGGCATGGTTGGGTGGCTTGGTTCGCCGGCAGTGTTGGGCAGCTTGGTTCGCCGACAGTGTTGGGCAGCTTGGTTTGCCGGCAGCGTGGGCCAGCTTGGTTTGCCGGCAGCGTGGGCCAGCTTGGTTCGCTGGCAGCGTGGGCCAGCTTAGTTCGCCGGCAGCGTGGGCCAGCTTAGTTCGCCAGCAGCGTGGGGAAGTTTAGTTCGCTGGCAACGTGGGCCAGCTTAGTTCGCCGGCAGCGTTCGCCAGCTTAGTTCGCTGGCAGCGTGGGTCAGCTTAATTCGCCGGTACCATGGGACAGCTTAGTTCGACGGCAGCATGGGCCAGCTTAGCTCTCCGGCAACGTGGGACAGCTTAGTTCGACGGCACCGTTCGCCAGCACTGCCAAGCGGCGCCGGCGCACGAAAAAGGACGTCAAGCCACAGACCATTCCATGGCTTAACGTCCTTTCACCCAATCAGTCTCTGAAACCCCAGTCAGACCGGATTACATTCCTGCAAACTGATTCTTTACCTTCATGATTTTCTGCTGTTCCGCCTGCTCCATCTGATACCATCCCTTAGCGGACATCTGCTTATAGATGTCATCCTGCATACACAGGCTGTCATTCAGTGCCTGGTTAAAGGTCTGATGCACATTAGCTGTGGAAGACTCGATGGTTCCGTGGACATACAGGTCACATACACCCTTCTCGGTCAGAAGAAGGTTCTCCATAATACACTTGTCATCCATTCTCTGCTTCCTCCTTATACGAGATTATAAAAACTGTCAAAAATCTGCTTGTGCTTCTGTTCCATCTGCTGTGCCTGATTTTTAAGAGCAGGATCCTGCAGATTCTGGATGGCTTCCTGGCACTGATTCATTAAAAACTGCTCATGGCCTAATGCATCCTCAATATAATTTAATTCCTTTGGACTCATAAGATATCACCTCCATGATTAGTATGCCGCATGCCTTTCCAGGATATGCATAAACCTGAATGTAACTACAATTGATTAACTTATCAGGTGGAATACAAATGGGCTCAATACTAAAAGTCCAATACAAACAGCCCCAATATTATTATCAAATAAAACTTGTAATTTCACCCTAAAATACAGTACAATAGTAATAGTAACATGTATACCGGCAGTCAATTTTCCGGAACCACAAGGAGGGATATTCAATGGCAAAAAAATCACTCATCATTGCAGCCTTGGCAGCTTTCCTCTCCATGGGCACTCTGTTCTCCGCCTATGGACAGGAAAAAGCAATCACATCCATACCCTTGACATTTTCCTGGGACACGGCCCCAAAGGGCGGCGAACTGGTAGGCAATGTATATGCAGTATCCAGCAACGGTGAATTCAAGGTAGAAGGAGCAGTGTACGACAAAAAGGATGACCAGTGGGACTATGGCGAGAGGCCTATCGTGGAAGTGGAGCTTTCTGCAAAGGACGGATACTATTTTTCCAGCACAAAACGCAGCATCTTTTCACTGACCGGCTGCGGAGCCCAGTTTAAAACCGCTGAAAAGGACAGCGATGGAAGTGCTTTAATTCTTCAGGTGTATCTGCCTGCCATAGACGGCAATCTTCCCGCTACCACGTCTGTCAGCTGGAACCTGACCACCGCTGTGTGGGATAAGGTAAACGGAGCCAAAAACTATGAAGTGCGCCTGTACCGGGATAAAATACTGGTGACCACCCAAAAGACTACCGAATCCACCTATGATTTCAGCTCCTACATCAATGTGGAGGGAAATTACACCTTCACAGTACGGGCATTGGGCACCTACAGCTCCCAGGCCGGACCATGGACAGATAACTCCGAGCCCCTGACCATCCGCACCGAAGACACCTGGTTTATCACCAACGGAACATGGGATAAGACCTCATCGGGTTGGCGCTATGTATACCCAAACAATGTCTATCCTGTAAACAGCTGGCGTTGCATCAGCGACAACTGGTATTATTTTGGGAATAATGGGTATATGGAATCTGATTGTTATGTAAAATCATCTGACCAGGATTTGTATTACTGGCTGGGAAGCGACGGAATCTGGAATACTGAGAAGGATACGGCTGCGCCGGAGTCCGGGGCGCGGGTAGTGAAATAGTAACTATATAAAAAGCTGTCATATCAATTTAAAAAGTCCAGATTGATATGGCAGCTTTGATTATATAGATATTTCCTAACAAATGCATATTGTAAATCAGCCTTCAAGTTCCGAAAACCTGATTTCCAAATAACGAATTATATATTCTTTTGCCTTTTGTGTCTTAATGAACCTCATCCAGCCCGGTTCAGCACTATATTTCTGATTATCTACATCTGATTGGCTTATGATTGTCACTGTGTCCCCATGTTTAAGAATGGTGTCTAAAGGTCTCATTTCGTTATTAATAATGGCTTGTTTTGCACATAGGCCAATATCTTTATGGATATAAAAAGCAAAGTCCAGGGCTGTCAATTTTTCATCGAACTCATGGGGCCTTTTTTCTTTGTCATAAACTATAATTCCTGATTTTCGCTTACCATGCCACTTTTCTTCTGAGAACTCCTGTATTTTAGAGCTATAAAAATAACGTTTACATATTTCAGTTGTACAGATGAATATACGATACCGTACTCCCCACTTTCCCTGTAGTATGAAATGAGAAAGATATTGTTCTGTCTCATCTTCATATCCAAGCAGCAAATACCCCTTTTTTACAAGGCAGTCCAAATAATACTTCACCCATTCTTCCGATTTCCTTCTCATATATAGAGGCTCGGATTCACTATTTAAAAGATAAACATTATATAATGGGATTTCATATATGACAGGATTATTATAGTCTTCTGCAGAAACAGTATAACCTTTATTGCATAACTGATTATAAAATTCCGACTTTCTAAGCTTATTGATAAACTTTAACTCAAAAATATTGCCGTCAATATCTTCCATTAAGCTCTTGGTGGATTCTGAATTTACAGAATACAATTTTTGTAAAAGAATATCTGTTTTCTGAAAATAATCTTTACAAGTAACACGAAATTCAACTTCCCTGAACTCCTTCTCAAAATACCGTATATGCAATCTTCTGGCCCATAATACAAGATACTTTCTGGTTATCTCCAACTCGCCAGACAGCACCTTGCGGCTTCGCACTCGAAGTAAATCCAAATTTTTGGCAAACAAAAGAATTAGTGCCAGATAATGTACATCCTCCATATCGTTCAAAAGCTTTTCCATTACTACTGAAGTGGCTATAGTATCCTCTAAATCATGATAATACTGTAACACCTGCATAAGTTTTATTTTATGTTGTTCCGGTATAGTCTTCGGGATATCCTGAATTAACACATCCTGCTGCTGATCATGCAGCAATGCTGCCAATAGCATATACGCAGGCAGACGAATTTCTGACATTTTCAATGCCATTCTGCAGTAATGTCCCTTTGTACGCTGAAACATCAGACCTTCAGCCGTCCTGCGTACATTCCATCTATCCGCTGTCTCACACAGATATCCATTATAAACAGGATATACATATTTCATCCGCTGCTTCATTCGCTCAAATAATAACTCTGCCCTCGACATTGATTTTCTCCCCCAAACCTGTTTATCAGCGATTATCCTTTATGAATTTATACCAATCATCATTTCGTTCAACCTCAACCTTATTAGTCCTAAACAGATTTGCCTCAATATATCTCTTGATGTAATTCTCCATAAGGCTTTGAATCAGTCTGCGCTTTGTCTCTTCTTCAAAAGCGGTGATAGGCCTGTCATTACAGTATAAAAGCTTGAAAAATTCTGTCAACTCTCTGGATTCACGAATCAACTCCGGATTAATCTCCTCGAATATAAGCTTTTCGCCAATTGCCGCCGGATTAACTTTTAAATAAAAACGGGATAATCCTATATTTTGGATACATGGTGAAGAATATCTGCCTTTAGAAACAGAATTAATAGTGCCGATACCACCTATATACTTCGGACTCTCCGAGTTAGGAATCCTCAATATTATAAACGCTTTATCTTTCTCTCCGCTATTCAGATTAATAAACAGATTATCCCTTGAAAAAGCAAGATCTCCATAATATACACTGGTATTTCTTCTGTTCCTATATGCTTCCTTGAGTCTCTGTTCACATTCCGCATCATTTATTTCAAATATCCTGCTACATTCATCGTGAAAAACTTTTGTCTTACTATCCGCCATATTAAAGCAGCCCATCACGCCCAACGTATCTTTTCTTCCTCTTTTTTTGTAAATGCTCAACACTCCAAAATGCACTGCCTCAATATCACTTTTTTCGTGCTCATCACCATGGCTGCTGGTATCAAATAAATAGATAAAATAGGCCCCCACATATTTATTCAGATTCTTACCTGTACCTTCTGCTTTTGCTCCCTGATTTCCCCCCTTTGTTATCTCAATATCAGTGGATGTTATGAATTCCTCCATAGAAAAATCATATTGTTCTCTCAGTGTTAGAAGGAATTCGAAAGATGGCAGGCTCATCCCGGTTTCATAATTGGAAATAGAAGACATGGATTTCCCATATTTTTTTCCGAACGCTTCCTGACTCAATCCTTCCACTTCCCGGATTTTCTTTATATTCGTCTTCAACACCCTTCTGGCTTCTATCATTTCTACAGAGAATTCACCACCATATTCCTTATCCATCTTTCCCCTCCTCCAAAATTTCATATAGAGCATACTAAATAATTGATTAATATTTGCTTTGATTTATTTAAAACCTGATTATTTTATTAAAAATTAAACTACATAAAATCTTTATAGTATCTTTATATAATACGCAAATAGAAACATCTTTCACAATATGATACTATTTAACCGCAGACCTATAATAAGTATAGCACCGCCGCATATTATATTTTAAGACAGTTGAAATATGATACTTATTATGGAGAAACTTTATAACCAATAATTGACACCGGAAAACCAGCCAGACGAAAGGAGGATCTTATGGATACAAGCAAATCTAACACCATCATCAGTAAACGGGTTTTATCTGTCTTGCCTCTGGCCAGCATCCTGGTCATTGCATTTTTATTGACTGAATTCCATCCCTTTACATCTGATTTTAAGAGCTTTTTTACGTTCTTTCTTTCAGGCTGGTTTTTGTTTACACTCTATCTTTCAGTAAAGGGAAAACATCTCCACGAACGTTACATGATATTTATTCTTTCACTTATAGTCATCTTAAATGGCTTATACCGAAGAGAAATTTTTGAAGCCTATTTTCAAATCCCCATAGAATATGGAGCTTGTATCATTATAGTTTTTTACCTTTTGCGGATTAGCTTTCCTTATATTAAGAAGTTATCTTTATGGTTCCTTTCACATACCCAGGAGCCCCCTGATACTGATACAAACACTCCAAACAACGGTGCTTCAAAGATGAGATATGCCAGGCACCGATTTGTTCACCACACAAAATCAGCCGCTGAAGCTGATTCCCAGGCGTCTTCAACCAACGCCAAAGTTGTCTGTCCCACCACACAATATCACAAGGGGATTTCATTGGGACAGTCGCTCTTATACATAGCGTTAACCGTCATACCCTTTTTATTTACTTACAATATGGTAACCCGATTATCTCAAACAACCAATTACAGAATCGCCAACACGGAAACACTCTTTCATGATGTTAATTCAATTATCATAGTGTTTCTCATTGGTATACTGTCCATGGTTGTCGTATTCACCCTTTTGTTCTGCTACTATAAACTGATAAAAATAATGGTCACTACAATACAAGGAAATGAAAACCCTTCCGCCTATGTACTAACCATTGCCGCCCTATCAGCATTTTTAGCTAAGACCGGTGTATTAAGCCAAGATACTGTACTAAATCTCTTTGCACAGGGCGATATTTTTTCGTTGCCACTGTTAATATTGATTCTTTATCCGGTTTGTCTTTTAAGCGTACATGCTCTCATTAATCTGGCAAAGAACCACAATGTAACATCCTGGATTCTTGACCGCGCTATACAGCTGGCAAAGAAGGCAGCGAGTATAGGAAACAATATTTTAAACTCATCTATTGATCTAATTGCATTTGCAACTGCCGGTTTTTTATCAAGCGCTATGGAATTAATTGATGAACAGGAAGGAGACGAGGAAGAATGAAGGTATTAACAAGTATACGAAAGCTTTTGGTGACCTGTTCCCTTGCTCTTGCCATGGTTTCCTTTTATGCAACCGCCCAGGGACTCCATGAATATGTATTTACTCAAATGTGGCAGGCACTTCTAGTATCCGCAGCCATACAGACTGCACTATTTATATTAAACCTGAAGCTAATATATTTTTTCACATTAAACCCCAGAATCGTCCTGATTCTATGGGCAACAATGCTGGTATCGTCCTCGCTGTTCAGCTTTGTATTTATTTCAAATGAAATATATAACACAAGTCTCTACTACAGTGACGCTGAACGTATCATGGATGAGTTCACCATCAAAAAATGCTATCAGTACCAGAACTACCTGGATAATTACCTGATCTACACAAAAGAGACCATGGATGCATACTGCAGCGTTCCATTTGTCAGCCATTCATCAGAAAGTAATACAGAAATCACCAAAATACTCGATGATTGCAAAACAGATATCAGCAGTTTCACTTTTTCATCAAATTGCGCAGCTTTCCACCGCTCTCTGCTGAAAAATCTGGACAGCATTAAGAGTTCTCTGCCTTCCTCGTATACAGAGCAGCAGGCCAACGATGCCCTGACTGCACTGGAAGGCGAAAAGAATAACGCGGAGACTTTAAAAAACAATATGTTATCGAATATAAGAAGTAAGGAAGCAGTCTGGAACAATATAAACCTTCGTCTTAGCCAGTATAGGAACTTTAATGACCAGGCTTTTATTGATTTGCAGAATGATAATAATAAACGTGACACAGAAATCAACTCTATGAAAGCGGAGGCAACACAGTTAGATTCAGTCATATCTGCGCTGCAAACCTGCATCAACAAAGTCACCGCCCATAAGATGAATAACACAGAAAACACAATGGAATCCTACCGCCATGATCTTATGGTGGAAATTAATAAGGACGCCCCCGACGGAGACATCCTTGACACAATCACCAGCGATATGTTTGCCCTGTTATTAAAAGAAGGCTTTACCAGCAGCAGTTATGAAATGACAAATTACTTCAGTTTTAAAAACTCCCTTTCTGTGAGAAAAGAAATACTTGAGTGTCAGGATAAAACTGACGCAATCATCCATATGCTGGATAATAAGAGACAGGATAAAAATGCTTTTATGTTCACCTCAAAAGCAGATGAAAACACGGAGAAGCAAATTGAAAGCTGGAAACAACTCTGGTATAGTCAGACTAATGAATTGCGTGAACTTGTAAAATCCCTCCCGCTGCCTCAGGACTTAATCATCTACAGTTCAGATGCAGAGAACGGTACTGTCACCCTCAATCCGGGCATAAACCTGCCGGAACCGGACCGCACGGAAGAGATTGATGACATTTCTGCTCTTGAGCGGAGATATCTTGCCAACCTTAATCCTCTGGAAAAGGCATTAAACCTGCTTCACACCAAATACAATACCATGGCTTTATTTTCCGCAGCTGCCGCTGCAGTTCTGGATATATCAAGCGCCTTAATGGGAGCCTTTGTATATACCCTGGAACGCGCTTTCAAAAACAGGAAAACGGCCCCGGCAACTCCTGCGGTACTTGCTTCCACGGAATGAACAGAGTTGTTTATATTTATTAGCCTGGGGCTGTGCTGAATATATGATTCAGAGATATCCTAAAACATGAATTTTTAATGAGCCCGCCTGATGGCGGGCTTATTGCCTGTGTTTATAGGGGGATTAATTAACTACGGTTTAAGGGTAACATTTAAGTAAACAATTCAACACAATACAGACTCAAATAATCTAATATACAGGGCAGCATATTCTACTTTTAGCAACAAAAAATATAGCCATTATTCTCTTAATAAACATTATTTTAATCACTGAAAAACTTCTCTATACTCTCCTGCATTTCACATTCTATCCTTGAAGCTTCGTTTATATCATCTGCACACACCGACATATACACTTTCATTTTAGGCTCCGTTCCTGATGGTCGTACTATAACCGAACAATAATCATCTAGTAGAAACTTTAATACATCTGACTTTGGCAATCCATCTACCCCCTTTAAATAATCAAGAATTTCCAGAACCCTCCTTCCTCCAATTTTATCCACGCCATCCCGCAGTAACGCCATAATTTCCTTCATCTTTTGAAAACCAACTACGCCTTCAAAGGTATAGGAGTACTGTGTATTAAGACAGTATCCATATGTCATATATAACTCCCGCAGTTTTTCCCACAACCCAATACCTTGCGTTCTATAATAAGAAAACATTTCACATATTAAAAATGCCCCGTTTACTGCATCCTTATCCCTCACATAGGAACCACTTAAGTACCCATAGCTCTCTTCAAATCCAAAGATAAACCGTTCGCTCTGCCCTTTTGCTTCCAATACCCCAATTTGCTCGCCGATAAATTTGAAACCGGTCAGCATATTTTTCGTTTCTACACCATAGTGCAATGCGATTCTTTCTGCCATATCAGTTGTTACTATTGTCTTTACCAGGATCGGATTCTTCGGCATCATTCCATTGGCAATCTTTCTACTGCAAATATAATCAAGCAACAACATACCGGTCTCATTTCCACTCAGCAGCACATATTTTCCATTTTCGTCTTTTATAGCAATACCTACGCGGTCACAATCCGGATCTGTTGCAAGCAGAAGGTCTGCATCATATCTCCTTGCATACTCAATTCCCAGTGCCATAGCCTCATGTATCTCCGGATTCGGATATGGACATGTAGGGAAATTCCCATTCGGCTGTTCCTGCTCTTTCACTACCGTAATATTAGTAAAACCGCTTTCCTGCAAAGTTCGAAGAACTGGCTTAAGCCCAGTACCATTTAATGGAGTATAGACAATAGACACATCCTTATTTATCAAATCATTTGGTCCTAGTACACTTTGAGCCTTTACCGCATCTATAAATGCATCTATAATTTCTGGAACAATAAAGCTAATATCCCCTGCTGCTACCGCCTCATCAAAACTAGACCTACATATCCCCTCAAATAAATCAACGTTTTCGACTTCAACTAAAATTTCACTTGCAACCTTAGTAGTAATCTGACATCCATCAGCTCCATAAACTTTATATCCGTTATACTTTGCCGGGTTATGAGATGCTGTTATCATAATACCAGACGCACATTTTAACTGTCTCACTGCAAATGATAAACAAGGAGTTGGCATCAACTCATCGAATAAATATACTTGAATGCCATTTCCTGCAAATACCTCAGAAGCAATCCTTGCAAATAACTCCGACTTAATTCGGGAATCATAACTAATCGCAATTCCGGTGACATTCCCTTGCTTTTTCATATAGTTGGCCAATCCCTGAGATGCTTTTGCCACTGTATATATATTCATTCGGTTGGTTCCCGCTCCAATTACCCCCCTTAGGCCACCAGTCCCAAACTCCAAACTGCGGTAAAATGCATCTTCAATCTTTTCCCAGTCGCCGGCAATGCGGTTTAGTTCTTCTGTAATATCAGCATCTTCCACCGCAAAATCTATCCAGCGACGGTATTCATCCAAAATTGTCTTCGTTCTCATTAGACTATCCTTCCTGCGTCACAAATTAGATTTATATACATTCTGTTATCTCTTTTGTCCACGGAATAAAATATTCCTTGTGCTATATTGTTCTCATACCTTATCCCTCATATCTACCGTTTGCCGTGCAGCAGCCACTCCAATCATCAACAGTGTAAACATAATTGGAGCAACAATTGGAACGCTTATATTAACAACTGCCTGTGCAGCATAGCATATAACCGAAAATGAAATAGCTATAAGAAATGAATTCTTTGAACATGCATTAAACATTTCTATTATTGAAGTAAATAGCAGGCATAGATATGCAGTCAAACCCACAAAACCTATTGTTATAAAGTATTGTAAATACTCGTTGTGAGCGCTATCAAACTTTTCAAAGAATCTGCTAGCCATCTCCTCATAATAATTATTTACAGTAATAATTCCAAATGTATCCGGACCATAGCCAAAAATCTTATGAATCAATGGAAACTTACGGTAACTCTCTATTCCAATTCTCCAAATATATCCTCGGCGTGTACCCCAATCATCATTAATAACAAGATAAGTTTTTAGTGAACCATATTGGTCACCATTTCCTTTAATGTTTGCATCATACAATATATAGCCCACACAGAATATGCCTACTATTATAAGAATCAGCCAAATCCATCTTCCTAAATTACTTTTTTTCTGTAGACAGCTTTCTTTAAATAACTTGATTTCTAATATATGAATTAATGCTGTTGTTCCCCATAGTCCTGTAACAATATATAGGAGCTTATCATAACCTACAACTATATTAAACAAACCATTAATTTCCAAAACATGTTCTGGTACTCTGCTTATAATAACGTCAATCAGTTGAAATTCAGAAAATAAAAGCGCAAGAAGAAATAAATATTTTTTAATACCACCTATACTATTGAATAAGAATAAGGGCAATAATCCAAATAAAGCAATTAATGCCAGATACGCATTATCGCTGATTCCTGTTATTAATGCAAACAATGATATAATAACGCAAAAAGTATACCATACTTTTCGATAAAAGGTATTTTCATTAACAAAAAGGACTACACTCATACCAGAAATAAGAGCTACATAGGAAGTGTAGGTATTAATATTTCCAATCGTAGAAGCAAAAATCCTGTAATCATCCCATGAAAGTCCCTCCTTAAATCCAATCGGGTCAATTTCAAAAAACTGAAATATTCCAATAAAACATGCTATCATTCCTGCGGCCAAAAATATATCCAAATACCATCTTTTAAACTTCAAGCATCTGGTAATGATAAAAAAGCTCACAAAATATAAAAGAATTAAAAACATTCCTGTATATCTTCCTTCATTTCCCCAAAAAGATTCGTAAAAATAATCCGATTGAAAAGTTGATATAGTAACTGCAACCATGAATATAATCATTGCCCAATCTGCTATATTCAAAGCCTTCTTTCTAAACTGCTTAATTACATACCAGGTGTTCTCCCACTGGTAATCTCTGGCATCAACATACATATAAATAAGCGCTGCCATTAAGATGAGTACAAATAATGCAATTACTGAACTATAATAAAACATGTATTTCACTCTTAATATATCATAATAATAATTATTAAAAACCAAAGGAAAAATTGCCAGTATTGCGACTATATAGATGCTCGCAATAATTTCATTGGTTCTTTTCCACGATACGATTAAACCGTTTTTTTTATCCATTTCTCTATAATCCTTTCATAAATTATAATATTTTTACAGTATACCATTTAGTACCCTAATCTGCAACTTTGTCATGACATGTAAGGTTGCAGCTTTTTATATTTAATGCTATACTGAATATACTCCCTCATAACAGCAAAAATATGACAAACTTGGAGAGATCTATGAAACTGTTGCAAATCACCCCTGAACCGCCTTCTTTATTATCTGGTGGTGGAATCGTTATCAAGCAAACCTTATTATCACTTGTGGAGAATAATTACTCTGTGGACTACATTGGTCCTGAGATTGCCGATGAATCCTTGGCTGAGCTTTATGAAACAACTTACTACTTAAAATCCAGCAATAATATATTGCTACGAATATTTGATACACTGTTTATGAATACAAACCGCCGTTATCGGTCATGGCTTAAACTACGTATTGATTTTTCTGCATATGATGCCATTATAATGGATTTTACTAAATTACACTATGTTATCAAACGAATAGGAAATACTCCTTTATTCGTTCGTGTTCATAATGTAGAATTTGATTATTCCAAAAACAATTATAATCATCATCGAAATCTCTTTAATTTTATTGATGCCTGCTTTTCCAAGCCACGCGAGAGGATAGTTGTCAATCGAGCCAATCATCTAATTGCTCTGACAGAAAAGGACAAAAAGCGTTTATGCCAATTATACCATATTCCATCTGAAAAAATAACTGTTATTCCGGTGTGTATTCCCCAGAAAAAAACATATTTAGCCTCTTGGGATACCCAAAACCATGTTCCACATCCACTACGTATGTTGATAACCGGTTCACTGTGGTATGGTTCTAATTTTGAAGGTATATTATGGTTTATAAAGAATGTATATAACCATTTATCGATTCCTAAAGAGCTTTGTATCGCTGGAGCCCATCCAAACCCTGAGTTCTTAGACTTTGTAAAGAAAACTCCCTCCATTACAATAGTGGATACACCAAAAAATATGGATCCATATTTTAATAATGCAGAATTATACATTGCCCCTATTTTTGACGGCGCTGGCATGAAAGTCAAAGTTGCGGAAGCACTGTCATATGCTCTGCCAGTAGTTGGAACAAGCCATGCATTTGAAGGTTATGCTATACAAAACGGTAGCAACTCATATATCGTTGATACTATAGAAACTTTTGAAAGAAGTATACTTGATTACTATTATCTTGATGAAAAGCAGCGTTATAATATGCGGCTTTCCTCTCTACAATTGTTTCAATCACATTACAGCTTGAGAAGAAGCACTGAATTATTCAAGAAATTAATTGGGGGTGTCCTAAAAACGTAAATCAGAGATAACCTATAAACAAACATTCTAAATGAGGGTGTCGCAAAATCATTAAATATAGATGATTGAGCGACACCCTCGCTCTGCATACAGAAAAAAATGGTTCTATACTGAATGTTGGGGTGTGCTGAAAAGCACACTTCCAACATTCTTTTC